>NZ_JADCLB010000018.1:0-173770 GCF_014982245.1 Enterobacter cloacae complex sp. P6RS | reverse complement strand
GCTTTTTTGCTATCTGCGATATAAAAATATGAACCTGCCGCATTTTCCTCAAGCTAATCCCGTCGGTGCCGATACCTCTGTTTTATAACGCGAGGAAAAAGTATGACGACCATTCAGGCTTCAACCCAACAGATTCAAACCAGCGGCGCGAGTGGCACTTCGAGCAGTAACGATATCTCTGCGCAAATCACCCGCATTCTCGACAAGATCAAAAAGCTGACCCAGCAGTTAAAAGAGCTGGCAAACAGCCCCGGCAGCGCAGATGAGAAGAAGAAGCAGCAGGAACTGATTCAGACCCAGATCAAAGTGCTGCAGGCACAGCTCGCCGCACTGCAGCGCCAGCAGGCCGAAGAAGCTCAGAAGAAGCAGGATCAAAAACTGGGCAAAGTAGAAGGCGTGAATAGCCCGTCAGACACTAATCAGATTGATATCTACATCTAATCGTCTGATGCGTTAAACAGTGGATCGCGTATGCGGGCCTCGGTTAATCGTTGTGCCTGGATACGCACCACTTCCCAGATGGCCTGCGCCGCACCCGAGAGCGAACGATTTTTTCGCCGCACCAGCATCAGCTTTCGTTCGACAACGGGCGTCAGCCGCTTCACCGCCAGCTGGCTTCCCTGCGGCAGGGGAAGCGCCAGAGCGGGCAACACGCTGATGCCAATTCCGGCTTCCACCATCGGAAACAGCGTGGCCGGATGACCAATCTCCTGCACGATCGTTGCCTTAACGCCCTGATTCACCAGCGCGGAATCAATCAGCGGACGGCTGCCTGAGGCATAATCCTGTAAAACCAGGTTCGCCCCCTGCAGGGACTGCCAGCTGACCTCGAGCAACGCTGCCAGCGGGTCGTCGTCACGGCAGAGCAGTAAAAAAGGCTCAGAAAGAACGCTTTCGCATTCCAGATCGCTCACCTGGCCAGGATCGATCACAATACCAAAATCCACATCGCCCTGGCGGATGCTCTCCAGCACCCACTGCTGCGGTCTGTCATGCAGGACAAAATCAATATCAGGATAGCGATGGTTACCCTCAGCAATACATTGCGGGATAAGGTGCGCGGATATCGTCTGGCTGGCCGCAACCCGCACGGTGCCCGACAGCTGCTGCCCCAGCCTCCCCACGTCTCTGAGCGTGCTGTTCAGCTCATCAAGCAGCCGTTCAAGACGCAGGGCCAGCTGCTGCCCCGCTTCGGTCAGGACCACTTCGCGCGTGGTGCGATCAAGCAACCTAACGCCGGTCTGGTTTTCCAGCTCTTTCACGCTGTGGCTGACCGCCGACTGGCTCAGGCCGATCATTTCACCTGCCCGGCTAAAGCTGCGGGCATGGGCGACGGTGACGAAAATGCGAAGCTGGCGTAGGGAATAATTCATCTGTTTAATTCATGAATGGATGCAATAAATCAATTTTATTTCTCAAATGGAAAAAAGCACAATAGCGACATCTGTTTTCAGGAGTCATTATGAAACTATTTCGTATTCTTGATCCGTTTACGCTCACCCTGGTGGCTACCGTTTTACTGGCCTCGTTCTTCCCTGCTCGCGGCGGTTTCGTCCCTTTTTTTGAGGGACTGACGACAGCCGCCATCGCACTGCTGTTCTTTATGCACGGCGCAAAGCTCTCCCGCGAAGCGATTATCGCTGGCGGTAGCCACTGGCGACTGCACCTCTGGGTGATGTGCAGCACGTTTATTCTGTTCCCGATCCTCGGGGTGCTGTTTGCCTGGTGGGCACCGGTTAACGTCGATCCGGCGCTCTACACCGGTTTCCTGTATCTCTGTATTCTCCCGGCCACCGTGCAGTCTGCCATTGCCTTTACCTCTCTTGCCGGAGGGAACGTTGCAGCCGCGGTCTGCTCCGCATCGGCATCCAGCCTGTTAGGGATTTTCGTCTCCCCGCTGCTGGTGGGCCTGCTGATGAACATGCACGGCGCGGAAGGTAACCTTGAACAGGTCGGCAAAATCTGCCTGCAGCTGCTGCTGCCGTTTGTCCTGGGCCATCTCTCGCGTCCGTGGACCGGGGCGTTCGTGGCGAAGCATAAGAAATGGATCTCTAAAACCGACCAGTCGTCGATTCTGCTGGTGGTCTATTCCGCCTTCAGCGAAGCGGTCGTAAACGGGATCTGGCATAAGGTGGGCGCAGGCTCGCTGCTGTTTATCGTGGTGGTCAGCCTCGTTCTGCTGGCAATTGTCATTGCGGTGAACGTTTTTGTGGCGCGCAAATGCGGCTTCAGCAAAGCCGATGAGATCACCATCGTCTTCTGCGGCTCCAAAAAGAGCCTGGCGAACGGCATCCCGATGGCGAACATTCTGTTCCCCACCTCGGTGATCGGGATGATGGTGCTGCCGCTGATGATTTTCCATCAGATCCAGCTGATGGTCTGCGCGGTGCTGGCGCGTCGCTACAAGCGCCAGACGGAAAAGCTGGCGCAGGAAGAGACCCGCGCCGCGAAGGCTTAAGGACGCTTCAGGGGCTGCACCAGCTGGGTCAGCCCCTCGGTTTTGATCAGTAACGTGATAGCCATCAGCTCGCCCAGGCGCCCGGCGGGGAATTCGTCCTTGCGGGCGAACCACAGCAGGTACTCCTCCGGCAAATCGATCAGCCTGCGGCCCTTATATTTACCGAACGGCATTTCCGTATTGGCGATCTCAACAAGCTGCTCTTTCTCCACGTTACTCTCCTAACAGGCGCATCATTTCCGCTTCGTCGATAACCTCAATGCCGAGCTCCTGGGCTTTCGCCAGCTTCGAACCCGCAGCTTCGCCGGCAATCACCAGGTCGGTTTTCTTCGACACGCTGCCCGCCACTTTGGCCCCCAGCGCCACCAGACGCGTTTTTGCATCGTCGCGTGAAAGCTGGCTAAGGCTACCGGTTAGCACCACGGTTTTACCGGCAAATGGGCTATCAATTTCTTCGGCGTTGACCACCACCGGCGCGGGCCATTTAATGCCCTCTTCCAGCAGCTTGCCGATGACCTCGCGGTTGCTCTCTTCGGCAAAGAAGTTAAAGACGTGCGTGGCGACGACGATGCCGACGTCCGGCACTTTCTGCAGCTCGTCGATGCTTGCCTTTTCCAGCGCCTCCAGCGTACCAAAGTATGCGGCTAAACCTGCCGCCGTCGCTTCGCCGACTTCACGAATGCCCAGCGCGTACAGGAAGCGGGCGAAGGTCGTCTCTTTCGCTGCTTCCAGCGCGTTAACCACGTTCTGGGCTGACTTCGGCCCCATGCGATCCAGACCGGTCAGTTTGCCTGCCGTGAGCCTGAACAGATCCGCTGGCGTATGGACATACTCTTTCTCAACCAGCTGATCGATAATCTTGTCGCCCATGCCGTCAACGTCCATTGCGCGACGGGAAACAAAGTGCTTAAGCGACTCTTTACGCTGCGCGCCGCAGATCAGGCCGCCCGTACAGCGGGCCACCGCTTCGCCTTCCACACGCTCTACGTCAGAGCCGCATACCGGGCAGTGGGTCGGGAAAATGACCTCGCGCGTATCATCAGGACGTTCTGACTCAACAACGTTCACTACCTGCGGGATAACATCGCCCGCGCGGCGAATGACCACTTTGTCACCAATGCGCAGGCCGAGGCGTTCGATTTCATCGGCGTTGTGCAGCGTAGCGTTACTCACCAGCACGCCTGCGACCTGCACCGGCTCCAGTCGAGCGACCGGGGTAATAGCGCCCGTACGGCCCACCTGAAACTCCACGTCGCGAACGAAGGTCATCTGCTCCTGGGCAGGGAATTTAAACGCCACCGCCCAGCGCGGCGCACGCGCCACAAAGCCCAACTGCTCCTGCAGCGCCAGCGAATTGACCTTGATGACAACGCCATCGATATCAAAGCCGAGCGTCGGACGGTCCTCTTCCACTTTGTGGTAGAACGCCAGCACCGCTTCCGGCGAGTCGCAGAGCTGAACGCGATTGCTCACCGGCAGGCCCCAGGCTTTAAACTGCAGCAGACGCCCGAGGTGCGTGTCCGGTAACTCACCACCTTCCAGAATACCGACGCCGTAGCAGAAGAAAGTAAGCGGTCGCTTCGCGGTGATGCGCGGGTCAAGCTGGCGCAGAGAGCCTGCCGCCGCGTTACGCGGGTTAGCAAACACTTTCCCGCCGGTGCGACGCGCCTCTTCGTTAATTTTCTCGAAGCCCGCCTGCGGCAGGAACACCTCGCCGCGCACTTCCAGACGCGCAGGGATGTTGTCGCCCTGCAGCTTCAGCGGGATCGCGCGGATGGTTCGCACGTTAGTGGTGATGTCTTCCCCCGTCGTACCGTCGCCACGCGTGGCGGCGCGCACCAGCACGCCGTTTTCATAGAGAAGGCTGACCGCCAGGCCGTCGAGCTTCAGCTCGCAGCACCAGGTGAGGGAATCGCTGCTTTTCAGACGGTCCTGCACGCGCTTGTTAAACGCGAGGAAGCTCTCTTCATCAAAGACGTTGTCCAGCGACAGCATCGGCACTTCGTGACGCACCTGGCTGAAAGCCCCCAGCGGCTCGGCGCCGACGCGCTGGGTCGGAGAATCTGGCGTAATCAGTTCCGGGTGCTGCGCCTCCAGCTCGCGCAGCTCGCGCATCAGCCGGTCATACTCCGCATCAGGCACTTCCGGTGCGTCCATAACATGATAGAGATATTCATGATGGCGAAGCGTGGTTCGCAGTTCAGTGAGTTGTTGTTCGATTGAGTCCATATCGCACCATCAATGAGAAAAAACCCCCGACAGGCGGGGGTTGAGGAGGAGTTGAAGTAAACGCGACAATTACGCGTTGGCTTCCTTAACTTCACGGATGCGGTCCTGATACTCGCGCAGCTTCTGCGGGGTCATCATTCGACGCTGATCGTCGAGCACCACACCACCCACTTCATCAGCGATGTGCTGAGCGGACTGCAGCATCAGCTTGAAGTTTTGCAGCTCGTCGCCGTAGGACGGCACCTGCATAAAGATAGTGACACCCGGCGTCACGAAATCACCGGTCATTTCCGGGTCAAAGGTGCCTGGGTTGACCATATTGGCCAGACTAAACAGCGCCGGACCACTACCGTCAGGACTCAGGTGGCGATGGAAAATGTTCATATCGCCAAACTTGAAGCCTGCCTGTTGAATACTGTTGAGCAACACGTCACCGTTGAGATGGCTGCCGTGATGCGCGGCCACGTTCATGATGATCACCGCTTCTTTACGCTGCGGCTTTTCAACAACCGGTTCAGGCTCGACGACCGGCTCTGGTTCAACGTGCGGAGCCGGAGCGGGCTGCGGCGCAGGCTGTACATGAACAGGCTGCTGCACAGGTTGCTGTTGCACGGGCTGCTGCACAGGTTGCTGTTGAACCGGCTGTGGCGCAGCGGGCTGCTGTTGTACAGGCGGTTGCGGCGGCTGACGTACAGGTTCTTCCACTGGCTGCGGCGCTGGCTGGCGCGGCTGGGCAGAGGCATACGGCGGTTGATACTGGTGCTGCGGAGCGCGGGGGGCTTCATGCTCCCCATGAGCCGCGCCGGGCGCAGTATTGACCCGATGAACACGAACTTCACCCACGCCGTCGTCGTCGCTACCGGTGATGTCATCTTCAGTGTCATCATCATCACGACTGGACTTCATGCGCTTCAGTGGGCGATCGCGAAACATCGAGGAACGCTCTTTACGGCTGGTCCAGAAACCATGTACCAGTAAAGCGATTATGGCGATCGCGCCAACAATGATTAATATCAGACGCAAATCCTGCATCATTATATTCTCTGTTGTTCTAACACCTTGCCACCACGGCAAACATTTACTCACTAAGAGTATTTGCCGTTTACGTCAAGTGCAAGTGTGTGCAGAGCATTCGCAGCATAAAGATGAAGTAAATCGTGCTTTTTGCTGGTTTTTCGAACATTTCCGAACTGGTCATTGGTCCGCAAGTGGATAATATAGGCGGGCAATTCCACTGGTTGTGAAAAAAGGAGTACAGCCTGGTTATGGTTTCAACATCGTCTTCTCCCCCGCGCAGCGGCGTCTGGTATTTTTCTCAGGGCTGGAAGCTGGTCTCACTGCCAGGTATCCGTCGCTTCGTCATTCTGCCGCTGCTGATCAACATTATTCTGATGGGCGGCGCGTTCTGGTGGCTGTTCACAAAGCTCGAAAGCTGGATCCCGTCGCTGATGAGCTACGTGCCGGACTGGCTGCAGTGGCTTAACTACCTGCTCTGGCCGGTGGCGGTCATCTCCGTGCTGCTGGTATTCGGCTATTTATTCTCAACGATCGCGAACTGGATAGCCGCGCCGTTTAACGGCCTGCTGGCGGAACAGCTGGAGGCGCGGCTTACCGGCGCAACGCCTCCGGACACGGGCGTGCTGGGGATCGTGAAAGATATCCCGCGCATTATGAAGCGCGAGTGGCAGAAGTTTGCCTGGTACCTCCCCCGCGCGGTTGTACTCCTTGCCCTCTACTTTGTCCCCGGCATTGGCCAGACGGTTGCGCCGGTGCTGTGGTTTCTGTTCAGCGCCTGGATGCTGGCCATCCAGTACTGCGACTATCCGTTCGATAACCACAAGGTGCCGTTTAAAGCGATGCGCACCGCTCTGCGCACCCGGAAGGTCGCCAATATGCAGTTCGGCGCGCTGACCAGCCTGTTCACCATGATTCCCTTCCTTAACTTGTTCATCATGCCGGTTGCGGTTTGCGGCGCGACGGCGATGTGGGTGGACTGCTATCGTGCTAAGCACGCGTTATGGAAATAATGCAAAAATGTGTAAAGCAGGGGTGGCTTATGCCGCCCCTTATTCCATACTGATCCCCATTATTTCCTTGCAGTATATAGATATGCGAATTCCTTACTTCCCCCTACCTGCTTAGCAGGTATGCTGGGTCGGTATCCCAATTTCATACAGTTAAGGACAGGCCATGAGTAAGATTTATGAAGACAACTCGCTGACTATCGGTCATACGCCCCTGGTTCGACTGAACCGTATCGGTAATGGACGCATTCTGGCGAAGGTCGAATCACGCAACCCGAGCTTCAGCGTAAAATGCCGCATCGGTGCAAACATGATTTGGGATGCTGAAAAACGCGGCGTGCTGAAGCCAGGCGTTGAGCTGGTGGAACCGACCAGCGGTAACACCGGTATCGCTCTGGCCTATGTTGCTGCCGCACGCGGCTACAAGCTGACCCTGACCATGCCGGAAACCATGAGCATCGAACGTCGCAAACTGCTCAAAGCGCTGGGGGCGAACCTGGTCCTGACCGAAGGCGCGAAGGGCATGAAAGGTGCCATTCAGAAAGCGGAAGAGATCGTGGCCAGCGATCCGGCGAAATATCTTCTGCTGCAGCAGTTCAGCAACCCAGCTAACCCTGAAATTCACGAGAAGACCACCGGCCCGGAAATCTGGGAAGATACTGACGGCCAGGTTGACGTATTTATCTCCGGCGTCGGCACCGGCGGCACGCTGACCGGCGTGTCTCGCTATATTAAAGGCACAAAAGGTAAAAAAGAGCTGATTACCGTTGCCGTTGAACCTACCGACTCCCCGGTTATCGCTCAGGCGCTGGCGGGTGAAGAGCTTAAGCCTGGCCCGCATAAAATTCAGGGCATCGGCGCGGGCTTCATTCCGGGTAACCTGGATCTGAAGCTGATCGATAAAGTCGTTGCCATCACGAACGAAGAAGCCATCTCTACCGCGCGTCGTCTGATGGATGAAGAAGGCATTCTGGCGGGTATCTCTTCCGGTGCGGCCGTTGCGGCAGCGCTCAAACTTCAGGAAGATGAAGCCTTTACCAATAAGAATATTGTGGTTATCCTTCCTTCTTCGGGTGAGCGTTACCTGAGCACCGCACTGTTTGCCGATCTGTTCACGGAAAAAGAGCTGCAACAGTAGTGCCAGTATGTTAATAACGCGTAAAAAAGCACCTTTTCGGGTGCTTTTTTGTGGCCTGCTTCAAACTTTTGACCCTCCTGGCATTGCTTCACCCCGATGTGTCTGGTATTTAAACCAGCAATTATTTTGAAGCGTGAAATTAATCAGTGAACGAAATACCCTTGCTGAATCGATTTTATGATTTGGTTCAAGTCTTCCTTTCGCTGCATAATGTTTAATGACGATTGAAACGTCAGCGCTAACAATACAGGCTAAAGTTAAGCCGCCAGGCTAGACTTTAGTTCCACAACACTAAACCTATAAGTTGGGGAAATACAATGTTCCAGCAAGAAGTTACCATTACCGCTCCGAACGGTCTGCACACCCGCCCTGCTGCTCAGTTTGTTAAAGAAGCGAAAGGCTTCACTTCTGAAATCACTGTAACTTCCAACGGCAAAAGCGCTAGCGCAAAAAGCCTGTTCAAACTGCAGACTCTGGGCCTGACTCAGGGCACCGTTGTTACCATCTCTGCTGAAGGTGAAGACGAGCAGAAAGCAGTTGAGCATCTGGTTAAACTGATGGCTGAGCTCGAGTAAGTTTCCGGGTTCTTTTAAATATCAGTCACAAGTAAGGTAGGGTTATGATTTCAGGCATTTTAGCATCCCCGGGTATCGCTTTCGGCAAAGCACTGCTGCTGAAAGAAGACGAGATCGTCATCGACCGGAAAAAAATTTCTGCCGACAAGGTTGATCAGGAAGTTGAACGTTTTCTGAGCGGTCGTGCCAAGGCATCTGCGCAACTGGAAGCGATCAAAACTAAAGCTGGCGAAACTTTCGGTGAAGAAAAAGAAGCCATCTTCGAAGGGCATATCATGCTGCTCGAAGATGAGGAGCTGGAGCAGGAAATCATAGCCCTGATTAAAGATAAAGGCATGACGGCCGACGCGGCTGCGCATGAAGTTATCGAAGGTCAGGCAACTGCCCTGGAAGAGCTGGATGATGAATACCTAAAAGAGCGTGCGGCTGACGTACGTGACATCGGTAAGCGCCTGCTGCGCAACATCCTGGGCCTGGCCATTATCGACCTGAGCGCGATTCAGGATGAAGTGATCCTGGTTGCCGCTGACCTCACCCCGTCTGAAACCGCACAGCTGAACCTGAAAAAGGTCCTTGGTTTCATCACCGACGCGGGTGGCCGTACCTCCCACACCTCAATCATGGCGCGTTCTCTGGAACTGCCTGCCATCGTGGGCACCGGTAGCGTCACCTCTCAGGTGAAAAACGGCGACTATCTGATTCTGGATGCCGTAAATAATCTGGTTTACGTCAACCCAACTAACGAAGAGATCGAAAAACTGCGCGCGGTTCAGGAGCAGGTTGCGACTGAAAAAGCGGAACTCGCTAAGCTGAAAGACCTGCCAGCCATCACCCTGGACGGCCATCAGGTAGAAGTGTGCGCAAACATCGGTACCGTACGCGACGTTGATGGCGCTGAGCGCAACGGTGCGGAAGGTGTTGGTCTCTATCGTACAGAATTCCTGTTCATGGACCGCGACGCGCTGCCAACGGAAGAAGAGCAGTTTGCTGCGTATAAAGCCGTCGCAGAAGCGTGTGGCTCACAGGCGGTTATCGTCCGTACCATGGACATCGGTGGCGACAAAGAGCTGCCGTACATGAACTTCCCGAAAGAAGAGAACCCGTTCCTGGGCTGGCGTGCCGTGCGTATCGCGATGGATCGTAAAGAGATCCTGCGTGACCAGGTTCGCGCTATCCTGCGTGCCTCCGCTTTCGGTAAGCTGCGCATCATGTTCCCGATGATCATCTCTGTTGAAGAAGTGCGTGCACTGAAGAAAGAGATCGAAATCTACAAACAGGAACTGCGCGACGAAGGTAAAGCATTTGACGAGTCAATTGAGATCGGCGTGATGGTGGAAACACCAGCGGCGGCGACCATTGCGCGTCATTTAGCCAAAGAAGTTGATTTCTTTAGTATCGGCACCAATGATTTAACGCAGTACACCCTGGCAGTTGACCGTGGTAATGATATGATTTCACATCTCTACCAGCCAATGTCACCGTCCGTACTGAACTTGATCAAGCAAGTTATTGATGCTTCTCATGCAGAAGGTAAATGGACTGGCATGTGTGGTGAGCTTGCAGGCGACGAACGTGCTACACTTCTGTTGCTGGGTATGGGTCTGGACGAATTCTCTATGAGCGCCATTTCCATCCCGCGCATTAAGAAGATTATCCGTAATACGAACTTCGAAGATGCGAAGGTGTTAGCAGAGCAGGCTCTTGCTCAACCGACAACGGACGAGTTAATGACGCTGGTTAACAAGTTCATTGAAGAAAAAACAATCTGCTAATCCACGAGATGCGGCCCAATTTACTGCTTAGGAGAAGATCATGGGTTTGTTCGATAAACTGAAATCTCTGGTTTCTGATGATAAGAAAGACTCCGGAACTATTGAGATTGTTGCTCCGCTCTCCGGCGAGATCGTCAACATCGAAGACGTGCCGGATGTAGTGTTTGCTGAGAAAATCGTTGGTGATGGCATTGCTATCAAACCAACTGGCAACAAAATGGTTGCTCCAGTTGACGGCACCATCGGTAAAATTTTTGAAACCAACCATGCGTTCTCTATCGAATCTGATAGCGGTATCGAACTGTTCGTTCACTTCGGTATCGACACCGTTGAACTGAAAGGCGAAGGCTTCAAGCGTATCGCGGAAGAAGGCCAGCGTGTTAAAGTTGGCGACCCGGTGATTGAATTCGATCTGCCACTGCTGGAAGAAAAAGCCAAGTCTACCCTGACGCCGGTTGTTATCTCCAACATGGACGAAATCAAAGAACTGATCAAACTGTCTGGCAGCGTCACCGTGGGCGAAACCCCGGTTATCCGCATCAAGAAGTAATTCTTGCCGCACAGAAAAATGGCGCCTTCGGGCGCCATTTTTGTTTATGCAGGGAGGATAAGCTCGTCGTAGCCTTTCGACTGGGTATAGAGCATCACGTCCGTCACCCGATCGCCGGCCATGCGAATGGCATCGGCAACGGTTTTCCCCTCAACAATGCCGCTCACCAGTTCTGAACAGAACAGATCCCCCGTCCCTTTCAGATCGGTTTCTACGCGCGGATGCGCGCTGACGGTCACGCCCTCACGCGTCACCAGCACCACGTGGATGTTTTGCGGGTCTTCGGCCACCGGTGCGCTGGTGATCGCCACCCATTTCAGGGTGTCAGAGAGCAACCCCTGTGCCGCCGCAATAGCGCTTTCCGGCGCCCGGCACGACTTACCGCTCAATACTTCCAGCTCATAAACGTTTGGCGTAATCCCCTGCGCCAGCGGCAGCAGGTGTTCCCGGTAGGCTTCCGGGATATCCGGCTTCACGTACATTCCGCTGTCGATATCGCCGATAACCGGGTCGACCAGCACCAGCAGGTCAGGATGCTGCGCTTTGACCGCCCTCAGCCACTGCGCCAGCAGCGCGATCTGGCTGGCGCTGCCCATATAGCCGGTGGTGACCGCTTTAAGCTCGCGCAGGATCTCGCGCTCTTCCAGCGCCTTCAGGTAGCCGCTGAACCACTCGTCGGGGATCACCCCGCCGTAGAAGGTGTCGTAGTGCGGCGTGTTGCTAAACAGCACCGTCGGCACGGCGGTCACGTTCAGCCGGTGGGTACGAATATTTGGCACCGCAATGCTGTTCCCCACGCTGCCGTAAACCACCTGCGACTGCACCGCGACAATGTCGGTTTGCTGCGCCCGGGTGTTATCCCGGAATAGAATCATCTCCATGACGCTTAAATCCCCGCCCCCTGCGAATAACTCTCTTCACCAAAGACGCCGGTAGACAAATAGCGATCGCCGCGATCGCAGATAATCGCCACCACGACCGCACCGGGGTTTGCCTGCGCCACGCGCAACGCCCCCGCTACCGCGCCCCCCGAGCTGACCCCGCAGAAGATGCCTTCACGCACGGCCAGTTCACGCATGGTATTCTCCGCCTCGCGCTGATGAATATCCAGCACCCGATCCACCAGCTGCGCATTAAAAATGCCCGGCATATACTCCGCGGGCCAGCGGCGAATGCCCGGAATACTGCTCCCCTCTTCCGGCTGCAGACCAACAATGGTGACCGGTTTCTCCTGCTCGCGCAAAAAACGGGACACGCCGGTAATGGTGCCGGTAGTGCCCATGCTGGAGACAAAATGGGTGATGCGCCCGGCGGTTTGCTGCCAGATTTCCGGGCCGGTGGTGGTGTAGTGCGCGTACGGGTTGTCCGGGTTGTTGAACTGATCGAGCAGTTTACCTTCGCCGCGCTCGGCCATCGCTAACGCTAAGTCTCGCGCCCCTTCCATCCCCTGCTCTTTGGTTACCAGAATCAGCTCGGCCCCGTAGGCGCGCATCGCGGCGCGGCGCTCCTGGCTCATGTTGTCCGGCATCAGCAGCTTCATGCGGTAGCCTTTCAGCGCCGCAATCATTGCCAGCGCGATACCGGTGTTACCGCTGGTGGCTTCAATCAGCACATCGCCTGGCTTAATTTCACCGCGTTTCTCGGCCTGGACAATCATCGACAGCGCCGCGCGGTCTTTCACCGACCCTGCCGGGTTATTGCCTTCGAGTTTGACCCAGATTTCGCTGCCGTTGGCACATCCCATGCGCTGAAGCTTGACCAGAGGGGTGTTGCCGATGGTGTGTTCGAGTGTATTCACGATTTTTACTCAATAAAAAGCCCGGTAAGCATCACGCCACCGGGCGAAAAACATACTCAATAACCTATCAGGCTGACTCCGCCAGAGCAATATCCTCGCGCGTCTCAATCCGCTCCTTACCGTGATAGATGCGCGCATGCTGCAGCCCGACAAACAGGCGCTCACCCCGGTGCGGCGGGACGTCGTCGCGCATGACCACGGTCAGCGGCTCGGTATACCAGCCCAGCGGCTGTACCACCAATTGGGTGTAGTGTCCTTTAGGGCTAGCTTCCAGCACCTGCACCGGCAGCGGGGAATCCAGGCTGGTGCGGCGGCTAACGTCCACTTCCCACGGGCGCAGGAACAGATCAACCGGCCCCTGATGCGCGGAGGTGTAGCCCAGCGGCCAGCGGTGCGCGCCGACGTGGAACTGTCCACCGCGAATGGTGCCCTGCAGGCGGTTCACCTCGCCCATAAACTCCAGCACGAAGCGGGTCGCCGGCTCGCGCCAGAGCTGTTCCGGCTCGTCAACCTGCTCGATGTTGCCCTGGCTCATGACCACCACGCGGTCCGCGACTTCCATCGCCTCTTCCTGATCGTGGGTCACGAAGACGCTGGTGAATTTCAGCTCTTCATGCAGCTGGCGCAGCCAGCGACGCAGCTCTTTGCGCACCTGCGCATCCAGCGCGCCGAAGGGTTCATCCAGCAGCAGTATTTGCGGCTCAACGGCCAGCGCGCGCGCCAGCGCCACGCGCTGCTTCTGCCCGCCGGAAAGCTGCGCCGGGAAACGGTCCGCCAGATGCGCCAGCTGCACCATCTCCAGCAGTTTGGTTACTTTCGCCTTAATGGTTGCTGCATCCGGGCGTTCACGACGCGGCAGCACCGTCAGGCCAAAGGCGATATTGTCGAAAACGGTCATGTGGCGGAACAGCGCGTAATGCTGGAAGACAAAGCCGACTTTACGATCGCGGGCGTGCAGGCGGCTCACGTCGGTGCCGTGGAAGCGGATGTGCCCGCTGGTCTGATGCTCAAGCCCGGCGATGATCCGCAGCAGCGTCGTTTTGCCCGAGCCAGACGGCCCCAGCAGCGCCACCATTTGTCCGGAAGGGATATCCAGTGAGATATCATTCAGCACCTGGGTGCGACCAAAAGACTTCTTAATATTGGCAATCTCAATGCTCATGATTTCCCTCCTGATGCTGACGTTTTTCCTGATTCTCTAAACGCCACTGCACCACACTCTTCAAAAACAGGGTCAAAATCGCCATCAGCGTCAGCAACGCTGCGGCAGTAAAGGAACCGACGGTGTTGTAGTCCTGTTCCAGTAACTCAATCTGTAACGGCAGCGACAGCGTTTCACCGCGAATCGAGCCGGATACAACCGACACCGCACCAAACTCACCAATCGCGCGGGCGTTGGTCAGCACCACGCCGTAAAGCAGCGCCCAGCGGATGTTCGGCAGCGTCACGCGGCGGAACATCTGCCAGCCCGAAGCCCCCAGCAGCACCGCCGCTTCGTCTTCGTTGCTCCCCTGGCTTAACATCACCGGCACCAGCTCACGTACCACAAATGGGCAGGTCACGAAGATGGTCACCAGCACCATGCCCGGCCAGGCGAACATGATCTGCAGGTTATGTTCATCCAGCCAGCCGCCCAGCGGGCCGTTGGAGCCGTAAAAGAGCAGGTAAACCAGACCGGCAACAACAGGCGACACGGCAAACGGAATATCCAGCAGGGTCAGCAGCAGCTGACGTCCCGGGAAGTTAAAGCGCGTCACCAGCCAGGCCAGCAGCGTACCGAAGACCAGGTTCACCGGCACGGTGATCAGCGCAATCAGCACCGTCAGCCAGATGGCGTGCAGCATGTCCGGGTTCGCCAGGTTCTCCAGCGCGGGCATCAGCCCCTTGCTGAACGCCTGGACGAAGATATAAATCGTCGGCACGACGAGAATGAGGGCGGACACCAGCACGCCCACGCCAATCAGAAACCATTTACCCCAGTTGATGCGGGGCGCATCGTATCGCTTCAATTGCGTAACTTCCGCCATCAGTGACCTACCACACGTCGACCAAAGCGACTTTGCAGAGTGTTTATCGAATACAGCAGCAGCAGCGAGGCCGCCAGGATCACCGAGGCAATCGCGCTCGCCGCCGGATAATCAAACTCCTGCAGGCGGATGAAAATCATCAGCGAGGTGACTTCCGTTTTCCAGGCGATGTTCCCGGCGATAAAAATCACCGCGCCAAACTCACCCAGGCTGCGGGTAAAGGACAGCGCGACGCCCGCCATCAGCGCCGGAGAGAGCTCCGGCAGAACCACTTTGCGGAAGCTCTGCCAGCGCGTGGCGCCCAGCGTTTCCGCCGCTTCTTCGTATTCCGGACCCAGCTCTTCCAGTACCGGCTGCACGGTACGCACCACAAACGGGATACTGGTAAAGGCCATCGCCACCGCGATCCCGAGCCAGGTATAGGTCACCTTGATGTCAAATTTCGCCAGCCACTCGCCGTACAGCCCGTTCACGGAGAAGAGCGACGCGAGGGTTAAGCCCGCAACCGCCGTCGGCAGCGCAAACGGCAGATCCATCAGGGCATCAAGCAGCGTACGGCCCGGGAAGCGATAGCGGGTTAAGATCCACGCCATCAGCAGGCCAAACACGCCGTTAAAAATGGAGGCAACAAACGCCGACAGCAGCGTCACCTTATAGGCCGCCACCACCTGCGGGTTGGTGACTACGTCCCAGTACTGCGCCCAGCTCATCTGAGCAAGCTGCATCACCAGCGCGCTGAGCGGCAACAGCAGGATCAGGCAGACGAACAGCAGGCTGGTCCCGAGGCTTAAGGTAAAGCCCGGCAGCACGCGTTTAGTCGAGACTGCAAACATTACTTACGCCCCGCCGCCAGCAGTTTGTCTAACTCACCGCCGCTGGCAAAGTGCGTTTTCATCACCTCAGGCCAGGAGCCGAAATGATCTTCCACGCGGAACAGCGCGGTCTGCGGGAATTTATCTTTCAGCTTGTTCATCACGTCCGGATTGTTCACGCGGTAGTAGTAGTCGGTGATGATGGCCTGCGCCTGCGGGCTGTACAGGTAGTTGAGATAGGCTTTTGCCGCTTTCTCGGTGCCGTTCGCCTGCACGTTTTTATCCACCCACGCCACCGGGAACTCGGCCAGGATGTTGGTTTTCGGAATAACCACCTCGAAGCCCTGCGCTTCGTACTGCTTGCGAATGTTGTTCACTTCGGATTCGAAGCTGATCAGCACGTCGCCCAGACCACGCTCGGCGAAGGTCGTGGTCGCGCCGCGGCCGCCGGTATCAAACACTTCGACGTTTTTCAGGAACTGGGTCATGAACTGCTCGGTCTTCGCTTTATCCTTACCGTCAGCCTTGTCTGCCGCGCCCCACGCGGCTAAATAGGTGTAGCGCGCGTTACCTGAAGTTTTTGGGTTCGGGAAAATCAGCTTCACGTCGGAACGCACCAGGTCGCTCCAGTCGTGGATGTTCTTCGGGTTGCCCTTACGCACCAGGAAGCCCATGGTGGAGTAGAACGGCGAGCTATTGTTTGGCAAGCGGCTCTGCCAGTCAGCCGGGAGCAGCTTGCCCTTGTCGTGCAGGATCTGCACGTCAGTCACCTGGTTGTAGGTCACGACATCTGCTTTCAGCCCCTGCAAGATCGCCAGCGCCTGCTTGGATGAACCGGCGTGGGACTGCTTGATGGTCAGCTTATCGCCATTGTTTTCTTTCGCCCACTGCTGCTCGAACGGTGGGTTAAGGGCGGCAAACAGCTCGCGGGAGACATCATACGAGCTGTTCAGCAGCTCGGTCGCCTGCGCCTGGGCCACCAGCAGTAAACCTGCCAGCGCCAGAGTTCCTTTTTTCAGTACAGTAACGGCCATTGCGCACCCTTATAAATGTGATGACTATCTTATAGTCATAATATTTATAACGGGGATGAAAGGAGTAACGGTTTTATATACCGTTTGGTGATTTACAAGCAGAAAAGGGAATAAGGGTGCGGGGAAAATTGCCGGGTGGCGCTAACGCTTACCCGGCCTACGTATGGGGAGCGTTTTACAGCGCCAGCAGGCGCTCAACGGACGGCGCAAAATAGTAGCCGCCGGTGACCGGGCGGGTGAAGCGCAGCATGGCGTCACGCTTGCCGTCAGTGTCACCGAACATGCTCAGCAGCTGCTGCTCAATATTGTGCAGCCGCGCGCAGTAGGCGCAGAAGTAGAGGCCGTGCGTGCCGCTTGCCGTGCCGTACGGCAGGCTCTGACGAACAATTTTGAGCCCCTTGCCGTCTTCCTTAAGGTCAACGCGGGACAGGTGCGAGGTCACCGGGCGCGCATCGCCGTCGATCTCTTCGTTGGCTTCTTTGGTGCGGCCAATCATCATCTCCTGGTCGTGCACGCTCATGCGGTTAAGCTGCTTGAGGTTGTGCTCCCAGCGCTGGACGAACACGTAGCTGCCGCCCGCGTCCACGCCGTCTTTGATGACCGCCACATCGCGACGAACCTCTTCACCCGCCGGGTTTTCGGTGCCATCAACGAAGCCGCTCAGATCGCGCTCTTCCACCCAGCGGAAGCCGTGAACCTCTTCCTGCACGTCGATGCTGTCGCCAAACGCTTCAACCGCCGCCTGAGCAACGGAGAAGTTCACGTCGTGGCGCAGAGAGAGGATGTGGATCAGCACGTCGTATTGGGTTGCTGGCGCCAGGCCTTTGCCATAAGGGATAAAGTCCTTCAGCTCTTCCGCGCCTTCGCCGCCGCTCAGCTGACGCCAGACGTTATTGCCGAAAGCGACAACGGCACCCAGATGGGCGTCCGGGAATTTGGCCTGGAAGGTGGCCAGTTTATCAACGAAAACTTTGCTGGCCGCGCGCAGGGCATCCACGTCCCCTTTAACATTGGCTTCAATCCAAATCGCCGCGCGGCAATGTTCTGGCAAAATGCCACTCTGAACCTGAGACATCGCTCCTCCTGAAATAAAGATGCCACGTCAGCGTGGCATTGATGGCGGCTATTATACCCGGATTTCAGCGAGGCGGTTTGTTCAGGCGCAAATTACTGCTTCCAGAGTATTTTGCTCACTTTCCAGCTCTTCAGCGTGTCGTCAGAGGGCATCAATCCTTCCGGACCGCTCCAGGTTCCGGTGAAGACATAGCTGATGTGCTGGCTGCCTTCCGCCTTACATTCCACCGCCACGCCATCGTCTGAAGGGGCGCTGCTGCAGTTACCAAAGGCCTGTTTATAAAGATCGCTAAACGGAGTGCCCACCTTTACGCCGCTGGCGGTCGGAATATCTTCGTCCATCACGGCAATGCGGTTCACCGTCCCTTTATCACCGTTAATCACCAGCGCCAGCTTGTCGCCCTTCAACGCTTCAAAGTAACGCACAATGTTGCCATTCTCGGTTTTCATCCCGCTACGCAGGCGATAGTCACCGCTCAGGGCATCCTGAATAGCGTCCTGATCGAGCGCGGTTGACGCGGTAATTTTTCCCACGCCCTGCTCGGTCACTTCAGTGGAAGAGCCAAACCAGTTCCACGGATACGCGGCGGACCAGTTAATAGAGGAGAGCGTCGAACAGCCGGTTAACACCAGCGGGAGAGCGCATAAAAGTAAACGCAGCGATTTCATTGAAACGTCCTTTCTAATTAAATCAACGCTTGTTGGAGTGCGGCATCGGCAAAAAGTGCCGCGCTAATCTGACTCTTGCGTAAAACAGGCGCGTAAGCGGGGATTCGTCAGCAGCCACATCAGCGCCACAATATCCGCCACCACCAGCGCAATGCCGATACCGGAAAGCGGTTCACCCAGCCACCAGAGCACGGGTTGCCAGAACAGCAGCGCAATCTGGGCGAGGATCAGCAGCCAGCGAAGCGCACGCCACAGACGCGGGATTACATGCCGTCGACCGCTGCACAAAAAAGCCACCACCGCCGGTACGCCCGGCAGTAAGCCGAGCCAGAAGGCATCGTGGTCGGGATAAAAGAGATTCAGCAGCGTATCGCCCTGCCCGCGCGACGCACCGGCCATCACAAACAGTACCCAGGTACGGGCCTGGAGGAGCAAAACGCACCAGAACAAAAACGGCAGCCTGACGCGGCCCTGCGCGTCATAGTCAGCCGGGTGGATCTCAGTACTCTTCATCTTCGATCAGGCGCTTACCCAGCGTCAGCACGTCGGCGTGCTCGTAGCCCAGACGCTCATACATGCCCAGCACCACGTCGTTATCTTCCCGCACCATGATCTGGATTTTCGGGCAGCCGCGGGCGATGAGTTTCTTTTCCAGACGATTGAGCAGCGCGTTGGCGATGCCGCGCGCCCGGTATTCCGGGTGGACGCCCAGATAATAGGCCGAGCCGCGGTGGCCGTCATACCCACCCATTACCGTCCCGACCACCTCGCCGTTCACTTCCGCGACCAGAAACAGGCTAACGTCGTGATTCACCTTACGTTCGATATCCATTTCCGGATCGTTCCACGGACGCAGCAGATCGCAGCGCTCCCAAAGGGTGATCACCTCTTCGAAATCTTCCTGGCGAAAAACGCGTATCTCCATGGTATTAACCGCCTTTTCGGGTTTAAAAACAGTGATTATGGCGTGAACGGGGCGTTTAGCCAATAACCGGGGAAAATCTCGCCAAAATTTGGCATAATGTCACTTTGTCACGTATTGAAATGAAAAGTAAAACAATTCTCAATAAGGACTGTCGTAACGGGAAACACGATACGATATAACACCAGGACCCCATTTTTCAGTATTCAGGCCGCATGAGCACATTCAAACCATTAAAAGCACTCACATCGCGTCGTCAGGTTCTCAAAGCGGGGCTGGCGGCCTTAACGTTAACGGGCATCGCTAAGCAGGCTCAGGCAAAAGACGAGAGCACGCTCAAAACCAGTAACGGACACAGCAAACCGAAAACCAAAAAGCCGGGCGCAAAGCGTCTGGTGATGCTCGATCCGGGCCACGGCGGTATTGATACCGGCGCCATTGGCAGAAACGGTTCGAAAGAAAAACACGTCGTGCTGGCAATTGCAAAAAATGTGCGATCGATTTTACGCAGCAACGGCATTGACGCCCGCCTGACGCGTACGGGCGACACGTTCATTCCGCTGTATGACCGCGTGGAAATTGCCCACAAGCACGGCGCCGACCTGTTTATGTCCATTCACGCGGATGGCTTCACAAACCCTTCCGCCGCGGGCGCGTCGGTGTTTGCCCTCTCCAACCGCGGCGCCAGTAGCGCTATGGCGAAATACCTTTCCGATCGCGAAAACCGGGCGGATGAAGTAGCCGGGAAGAAGGCCACGGATAAAGATCATCTGTTGCAGCAGGTGCTGTTCGATCTCGTGCAAACGGACACCATCAAAAACAGCCTGACGCTCGGCTCGCATATCCTCAAGCGGATTAAGCCGGTGCACCGTCTGCACAGTAAAAGCACCGAACAGGCGGCGTTTGTGGTGCTGAAGTCACCGTCTATCCCGTCCGTGCTGGTGGAAACGTCCTTTATTACCAATCCGGAAGAAGAGCGCCTGCTCGGCACCACGGCGTTTCGCCAGAAGATCGCCAACGCCATCGCCTCCGGCATTATCAGTTACTTCAACTGGTTCGATAACCAGAAAGCGCACTCCAGGAAACGCTGATGAAACCCAATGCACAGCTGGTCAAAACGTTCCTGCTGCAGCTGCAGGATGAGATTTGCCAGAAACTGGCCGCCGCAGACGGCGGTGAATTCCAGGAAGATAGCTGGCAGCGCGAAGCGGGCGGCGGCGGGCGCAGCCGCGTGCTGCGTAACGGCGGCATCTTCGAACAGGCGGGCGTGAATTTCTCCCACGTTCACGGCGACGCCATGCCCGCGTCCGCTACCGCCCACCGCCCTGAGCTGGCGGGCCGCAGCTTCGAAGCGATGGGCGTCTCGCTGGTGATCCACCCGCATAACCCGTTTGTTCCGACCAGCCACGCCAACGTGCGCTTTTTCATCGCGGAGAAGCCAGGAGCCGATCCGGTCTGGTGGTTTGGCGGCGGTTTCGACATGACGCCCTACTACGGCTTCGAAGAGGATGCCGTGCACTGGCATACCACCGCGCGGGACCTTTGCCTGCCGTTTGGCGAGGACGTCTACCCGAAATTTAAAAAGTGGTGCGACGATTATTTTTACCTGAAGCACCGCGACGAGCAGCGCGGCATCGGCGGGTTGTTCTTTGACGATCTCAACACGCCGGATTTTGATACGGCATTTAGCTTTATGCGCGCGGTGGGCGAAGGGTTCACCGACGCGTACCTGCCGATTGTCGAACGCCGTAAAAACACCGACTACGGCGTGCGCGAGCGTGAGTTCCAGCTTTATCGTCGCGGGCGGTACGTGGAGTTCAACCTGGTGTGGGATCGCGGGACGCTGTTCGGCCTGCAGACCGGCGGACGCACGGAGTCGATTCTGATGTCTATGCCGCCGCTGGTGCGCTGGGAGTACAGCTACGAGCCAAAAGAAGGCAGCCCGGAGGCTGCCTTGAGTGAGTTCCTTAAAGTACGCGACTGGATTTAACTGCCGGATGGCGCTGCGCTTATCCGGCCTACTCAATCCCCAGGTCGGGTAAGCAATCGCGCCCTTACAGCGGCTGCGTCTGCGCCTCAACCACCGCCAGCGCCACCATATTCACGATACGGCGCACGGAGGCAATCGGCGTTAACACGTGCACCGGTTTTGCCACGCCCATCAGCACCGGTCCTACGGTCACCCCTTCAGAGCTGGAGACGCGCAGCAGGTTGTAGCTGATACGCGCCGCTTCCACGTTCGGCATAATCAGGATGTTCGCCGATCCCTTCAGCGGGCTGTCCGGCATACGTTCGTTGCGGATGCTCTCCACCAGCGCGGCATCACCATGCATTTCCCCGTCAATCATCAGCTCCGGCGCACGCTCGCGCACCAGTTCCAGAGTCTGGCGCATTTTGCACGCCGCCGCGGATTTGGACGAACCAAAGTTTGAGTGCGACAGCAGCGCCACCTTAGGCTCGATACCAAAGCGACGCACGGTCTCGGCGGCCATCACGGTGATCTCCGCCAGCTCGTCCGGGGTTGGATCGTCGTTCACGTAGGTATCGGCAATAAAGGTGTTGCCGCTCGGCAGCAGCAGCGCGTTCATCGCCCCGGCGGTGTGCACGCCGTCGCGATAGCCGAAGATCTCCTGCACCACGCTGAAATGCTCGTGGTAATCGCCGATGGTGCCGCAGATCAGCGCATCCGCCTCGCCGCGATGGACCATGATCGCGCCGATGACCGTAGTATTGCTGATCACCGCCCGCTGCGCCTGCTCCTGGGTGATCCCGCGACGCTTCATGATCGCGTAATATTCGTTCCAGTACTCCTTGAAGCGCGGATCGGATTCGTTGTTAACGATCTCGAAGTCGACGCCCGGCTTAATCTGCAGGCCCAGCTTCTGAATGCGCATCTCGATCACGCTCGGACGACCAATCAGGATCGGCTTCGCCAGCCCTAAGGTGATCAGCTCCTGCGTAGCGTGCAGCACGCGCGCCTCTTCCCCTTCCGCCAGCACCACGCGCTTCGCGTCTGCGCGAGCCTGAGAGAAGATCGGCTTCATAAACAGGTTGGTTTTGTAGACAAACTCGGTGAGTTTATCGACGTACGCGTCGAAATCCTGAATCGGACGCGTCGCCACGCCGGAGTCCATCGCCGCTTTGGCAACGGCTGGCGCAATTTTGACAATCAGGCGCGGATCGAACGGTTTTGGAATGATGTAGTCCGGGCCAAAGCTCAGATCCTGATCCCCATACGCGGAGGCGACCACTTCGCTCTGCTCAGCGTGCGCCAGCTCAGCGATGGCGTGAACGGCGGCAAGCTTCATCTCTTCGTTGATCGCCGTCGCGCCAACGTCCAGCGCCCCGCGGAAGATGAACGGGAAGCAGAGCACGTTGTTCACCTGGTTCGGGTAGTCCGAACGGCCGGTACAGATAATGGCGTCTTCGCGCACCGCCTTCGCCAGCGGCGGCAGGATTTCCGGTTCCGGGTTCGCCAGCGCCAGGATCATCGGCGCGCGCGCCATCTTCTGCACCATCTCCTGGGTCAGCACTTTCGGGCCTGAACAGCCGAGGAAGATATCCGCGCCGTCAATCACGTCCTCAAGCGTGCGCTTGCCGTCGTCTTCAACCGCGTAGGCCGCTTTGGTTTCCGCCATGTTCGGCTCGCGGTCTTTGTAGATCACGCCCTTAGAGTCGCAGACCACGATATTGTGTTTCTGCATGCCCAACGCCACCAGCAGGTTCATACAGGCGATGGCCGCCGCGCCCGCGCCGGAGACCACCATGCGCACGTCGGAGAGATTTTTCTCCACCACGCGCAGGCCGTTGAGAATGGCAGCGGTGCTGATAATCGCCGTGCCGTGCTGGTCGTCATGGAACACGGGAATATTCATACGCTCGCGCAACTTCTGCTCGATATAGAAACATTCCGGCGCTTTGATGTCTTCCAGGTTGATCCCGCCGAAGGTCGGCTCCAGCGCGGCCACCACGTTGATGAACTTATCGGGATCGAGTTCGTCCACTTCGATATCGAACACGTCGATACCGGCGAATTTCTTAAACAGTACGCCCTTCCCTTCCATCACCGGTTTACCGGCCAGGGCACCAATGTTGCCCAGGCCCAGCACCGCCGTACCGTTAGAGATAACGGCGACAAGGTTACCGCGCGCGGTGTATTTGTAGGCCGCCAGCGGATCTTTTTCGATCTCCAGACACGGCGCAGCCACGCCCGGCGAGTAGGCCAGCGCCAGATCGCGCTGGGTCGCCAGCGGCTTGGTTGGGGAGACCTGAATTTTACCGGGGACAGGGAACTCGTGAAAATCGAGGGCACTCTGTTTTAACTGATCGTCCATCTTGTTATTCCTTTTACGTATCGGTCAGATAGTATCGCCGCTGAGCAGCGCATAAACTTTGAAGGCTGCCAAACTCTCACCATCACACATTAAAAATTGTTATCAATTTATAACAGCCATGTTACCCGTCTCAAAAGCAATGCCTGCCCCGTCTGCTATGCTTTTTTGTTAAGTCCATCATGATTTTCTCAGAAGTGTGAACTAACGCACTCATCTAACTCTTTTATTTCCAAGGAGTAATTATTTATGAACCAGCTAGACGGCATCAAACAATTCACCACCGTGGTTGCGGACAGCGGCGATATCGAGTCGATTCGCCACTATCAGCCAGAGGACGCGACCACCAACCCTTCGCTGCTTCTGAAAGCGGCGGGGCTTGCCCATTTTAGCCATCTGATTGACGACGCGATTGCCTACGGTAAACAGCGCGGGAAAACGCAGGAGCAGCAGGTTGCTGAAGCCAGCGACAAGCTGGCGGTTAATTTTGGTGCGGAAATTCTGAAAAGCATTCCGGGGCGCGTGTCGACCGAAGTGGATGCCCGCCTCTCATTCGATCAGGAAAAGAGTATTAACAAAGCGCGCCGCCTGGTGGAGCTCTACCAGGAACAGGGGATCGATAAGTCACGCATTCTGATCAAGCTCGCGTCCACATGGGAAGGCATCCGCGCGGCAGAGGTTCTGGAAAAAGAGGGGATCCACTGCAACCTGACGCTGCTGTTCTCCTTTGCCCAGGCGCGCGCCTGTGCCGAAGCGGGCGTGTTCCTGATCTCGCCGTTTGTCGGGCGCATCTACGACTGGTATCAGGCGAAACAGCCGATGGACCCGTACGTGGTGGAAGAGGATCCGGGCGTGAAGTCGGTGCGTAATATCTACGATTATTACAAGCAACACCGCTACGAGACCATTGTGATGGGGGCCAGCTTCCGCCGCACCGAGCAGATCCTGGCGCTCGCAGGGTGTGACCGTCTGACCATCTCCCCTGACCTGCTGAAAAAGCTGCAGGAGAGCGACGAAACGGTGATCCGCAAGCTGGTGCCGACCTCTACCGTCCTGCCAAAACCGAAAGCCATGACCGAAGCGGAGTTCCGCTGGGAGCATAATCAGGACCCTATGGCCGTGGAAAAACTGGCGGACGGCATCCGCCAGTTCGCCGTCGACCAGCGAAAACTCGAAGATCTTCTCGCCGCCAAACTTTAACCTTGCCACGGAGTGAACTATGTCCCGTAAAGAGCTCGCTAACGCCATTCGCGCCCTCAGCATGGATGCCGTACAAAAAGCCAATTCCGGCCACCCTGGCGCCCCGATGGGGATGGCCGATATTGCCGAAGTGCTGTGGAACGACTTCCTGAAGCACAACCCCACTGACCCGACCTGGTACGACCGCGACCGTTTTATTCTCTCCAACGGTCACGCCTCGATGCTGCTCTACAGCCTGCTGCACCTTTCCGGCTACGACCTGCCGCTTGAGGAGTTAAAAAACTTCCGCCAGCTGCACTCCAAAACGCCGGGCCACCCGGAGATCGGCTATACGCCGGGCGTGGAAACGACCACCGGCCCGCTGGGCCAGGGGCTGGCGAATGCCGTCGGCCTGGCAATTGCCGAGCGTACGCTGGCCGCGCAGTTCAACCAGCCCGACCACGAGATTGTCGATCACTACACCTACGTCTTTATGGGTGACGGCTGCCTGATGGAGGGGATCTCCCACGAGGTTTGCTCGCTGGCGGGCACGCTGGGGCTCGGCAAGCTGATTGGCTTCTATGACCACAACGGCATCTCCATCGACGGGGAAACCGAGGGCTGGTTTACCGACGACACGGCAAAACGCTTTGAGGCCTATCACTGGCACGTGGTGCACGAGATTGACGGCCACGATCCGGAAGCGGTGAAAAAAGCGATTCAGGAAGCGCAGAGCGTGAAGGACAAACCGTCCCTGATTATCTGCCGTACCACCATTGGCTTCGGCTCGCCGAACAAAGCGGGCAAAGAAGAGGCGCACGGCGCGGCGCTGGGAGAAGAGGAAGTGGCGTTAACCCGCCAGAAACTGGGCTGGAAATATCCGCCGTTTGAGATCCCGAAAGAGATCTACAGAGCATGGGACGCGCGCGAAGCGGGTGAAAAAGCGCAGCAGGCCTGGAACGAAAAATTTGCCGCCTACAAAAAAGCGCACCCGGAGCTGGCCGCCGAGTTTTCCCGCCGCATGAGCGGCGGCCTGCCGGAAGACTGGGACGATAAAACCCAGGCGCTGATAGAAAATCTGCAGTCCAACCCGGCGAAAATCGCTACCCGTAAAGCGTCGCAAAACACCCTGAACGCGATTGGCCCACTCCTGCCTGAGCTGCTCGGCGGCTCGGCGGATCTGGCGCCAAGCAACCTGACCATCTGGTCAGGCTCTAAATCCCTGAAGGAAGACATTGCCGGGAACTACATCCACTACGGCGTGCGCGAGTTTGGGATGACCGCGATTGCTAACGGCATCGCCCATCACGGCGGCTTCGTGCCCTACACTGCCACCTTCCTGATGTTCGTCGAGTACGCCCGAAACGCGGCGCGTATGGCGGCGCTGATGAAGGCCCGGCAGATCATGGTCTACACCCACGACTCCATCGGGCTGGGGGAAGATGGCCCAACGCACCAGGCGGTAGAGCAGCTGGCAAGCCTGCGCCTGACGCCAAACTTCAGCACCTGGCGTCCGTGCGATCAGGTCGAAGCCGCGGTGGGCTGGAAGCTGGCCGTTGAGCGTCATAACGGACCTACGGCGCTGATCCTGTCGCGCCAGAACCTGGCGCAGATCGAGCGCACGCCGGAGCAGGTAAAAAACATCGCCCGCGGCGGCTATATTCTCAAGGACAGCGGCGGTAAGCCGGACGTGATCCTGATTGCCACCGGTTCCGAGGTGGAAATCACGGTGAAAGCGGCGGAGAAGCTGATCGCCGAAGGTCACGCGGTGCGCGTGGTATCTCTGCCTTCAACGGATATTTTTGACGCCCAGGACGAGGCGTATCGGGAATTGGTGCTGCCTTCCAGCGTTGCGGCGCGCGTGGCGGTGGAAGCGGGTATTGCCGACTACTGGTATAAGTACGTGGGGCTGAAAGGGGCAATTGTGGGCATGCGGGGTTACGGTGAATCCGCTCCTGCCGACAAGCTGTTCCCGTATTTCGGCTTTACCGTTGAGAACGTGGTGGAGAAAGCGCTGAGCGTGTTGTAGTGCGACAGCGCTATCCGGCAAAACTAGCGAGTGATCCACAGCGTGGGCCAGGCGTCTGGCCCATTCCAGCTATCGCAGCTTGGCTCTTCCGCATAGCGCACCAGGCGGAAGCGCTGGCCGTCAAAACGCCAGCGCGTCTGGATCCCGCAGTCTCCAATACCGCGTCCCAGCGCCAGCGTCGTCAGCTCGCGCGTTTTCTCATCGAAGCGGGCGTTCATCAGCTCCATGTCGCTGCTCTGGCTGGAGGGGGTGAACGGCAGACGTAACCTGACGCTACGGGCGGCGAACGGTTTTTTACGTGAGACCTGCCACGCCAGATCGACCGTGTTATAGGCCCCCGCTTCACAGCTGACGATCAACAGCGCTTTGTCATCCGTTAATGCAGTGACGCGTACTTCACGACGGTTAGGATCCAGCGAGCACTGGCTATTGTTCATCCGCCACGTCCCATAATCCAGCAGATCGTTCAGCTCGCTATGCGTCAGCGGCGTCGGCGTCGGGTTCACCACGGCCACCTTTTTTAATGCCGGTGCAGGAGGCACGCTCAGCGGCGGGCTATCTCCTTTTTTAATCCATGCCGTTTCGCTGCCAACGCGCTTCTGCTGGGCGTCGATAAACAGCAGCGCCGCCTTCAGACCGACCAGCGAGATCGTCTGCTTCCCCCCGCGCAGGGTCAGCGCCTGCCCTTCCTGAATGGTTTTCAGAAACGTGGTGATGGTACCCGCATCTTCAGTTTTGAGATGCCAGGGGGTTAACTGCCAGTGCTGCGAATTGAGCTTTAACGGAACGTTGTCGAGCAGCAGGCGCGGGGCAATGTCAGGCTCTTTAACCGGCGGGGCCGAAAGCCCGCCGAGATCGATGCGCAGGCTGGCGTCCGTTTTTGCGCCTGCGCTACGGCTCAGCGTCATGACCAGACCGCGATGCTCGCCGGTATTCCGGGCAACACAAAAATTCTGGTTATTGCAGGTAACCTGCCAGTCTGAAAAAGACTGCTGCGCGGGCGCAGCCCACACCAGAGGTGCGGGTAGCAAGCAGAAAAAGAAGAAAAGCAAAACGCAGTAGCGCATGAATGGCACAGCCCCGGAAACGAAAAGGTCAATCTGGGGCGTATCTTCGTGCCCAGGGCGGGCGGGCTCAATCGGATTTATCGGATAGATTTATCTGAAATACACGTTATCACGACATCGGTTTAGGGTTCATTAAGCCGCTGGTTTGCAGATACTGTAACAGGATCACCGCTTTACCGTCGCGGATCTCGCCGCTTTTCACCATCTCAACGGCCTGGGTGAAAGGCATTTCCAGCACTTCAATGTCTTCATCCTCCACGCCGCCGCCGCGATGCGTGCGCTGGGCATCGGTGTATTCCGCAATGAAGAAATGGACCAGCTCGGTCACCCCGCCAGGGGACATGAAAAGCTCAAAGACTTTTTGCACCTCGCCCACTTCAAAACCGGTCTCCTCAACGGCCTCCTTGCGGATGCAGACTTCCGGCTCATCGTCATCAAGCAGGCCGGCGCAGGTTTCAATCAGGCGCCCGTCCGCATTGCCGTTGACCCAGGTCGCGACCCGAAACTGGCGAATCAGCACCACGCTTTGCTTTTCACGGTTATACAGCAGAATGGTTGCGCCATTGCCCCGGTCGTAGACTTCGCGTTTGTGGCGAATCACGTCACCGTTCTTACGGGTTAAATCGTAAGTGATGTTACGCAGGACAAAGTAATTTTCAGAAAGGATTTTGTCTTTGATAACGGTAATGTTCAGGGACATACGGGCTCCACGGCTAAATGAGTCTGTTTATACTACCCCGTGAAGCCCGCTTTGTCGTCCGTCGGCTCGGGCGGCGCGTTACTTCTCGCCAGATTTCAGGTTAATGCCCAAAGCGGCTTTTGGATCAATAACCTTATCTTTAGTATGAATAAGCTATTTGCTCGCCACCGCGTTATCAGGCAATGTACAACTGCCCATGACCTGTGGCTGAGCCATTTTATGCAGAGATCCGTTCCGTGACCGTTAAACGCCCCGTTTCCGGAAGCCTTGCCTGGGCTTTCTTTTCGATCATTGCCCTGTCCGTGCTGACCAGCACCGTCGCGCTGCTGACGCTTGCCAGCAGCCAGCGTGACGCCGAAGCTATCAACATTGCGGGCTCGCTGCGCATGCAGAGCTACCGCCTCGGCTACGAGATGCAGCGCAACAGCCCCTCCCTTATGGCGCATCGTGAGAACTGGCAGCGAACGTTAAGCGCGCCTTCCCTGGAGAAGCTGAACCGCTGGTACGTCCCGGACAACGTCAAGGCGCGCTATCAGCAGCTGCATGTGGCCTGGCTGGACATGGACAAGCACATCGCCCGCGGCGACAGCGCATGGTATAACGCTCACATTGAGGATTTTGTCGGCCGCATTGATGCCTTTGTGCTCGCCCTCCAGCACTACACCGAAAATAAAATTCAGACGGTGACCCTCCTCTCTCTGGCTGGCGCGCTCGGGATCCTGCTGCTGACGCTGTTTACCCTGCGGCGCATCCGTCGCCAGGTGGTGTTGCCGCTGAACAACCTGGTGGCCGCCAGCGAACGCATTGAGCGAGGGGAATTTACCACCCCGGCGCCGGACACCGCGCTCCCCAACGAGCTGGGCCAGCTCTCCCGCGCCTTCAACCATATGTCGGGCGAGCTACATACTCTCTATCGGTCGCTCGAAGCCTCCGTCGCGGAAAAGACGCGGCATTTGCATGAAGCCCACCAGCAGCTCGACATGCTGTTCAAATGCTCCCAGGCGCTGAATACCGGGCAGATAGACAGCCTGTGCTTCCGGCATATTTTGCAGATTGTGCATGAATACACGCAGATGAATTACCTGGAGCTACGCACCAGCGACGACTGGCGGCTGTGTGAAGGAACAGAGGTGAGCGGCATTTCTCTGCAAACCCTGCCGGTGCTGATGCAGGATACCCTCTACGGCGAGCTGCGCTGGCAAAGCGAGACGGGCAGCGTTCCTCTTCCGCTGATGAGAAGCGTGGCGACCATGCTCGGACGTGGGCTGTACTTTAACCAGGCGCAGAAGCATTACCAGCAGTTGCTGCTGATGGAGGAGCGCGCCACCATCGCCCGCGAGCTGCATGATTCGCTGGCGCAGGTACTCTCCTATCTGCGGATCCAGCTCACGCTGCTTAAACACGCCGTGCCGGCGGAAAATGCCTCCGCGCAGACGATCATCACCGACTTCTCCCGCGAGTTGAACAACGCCTGGCAGCAGCTGCGCGAGCTGCTGACCACCTTCCGCCTGACGCTAAACCATGCGAATTTACCCGCGGCGCTGCAGGAGTCCCTCGATGCCCTGCAGAGCCAGACGCAGGCGAAGCTGCACCTCGACTGCCGCCTCTCCACCCTGGCGCTTGACGCGCAGAAGCAGGTGCATTTGCTGCAGATCGTGCGGGAGGCCGTCCTGAATGCGATTAAGCACGCGCAGGCCAGCGAGATCACCGTCAGCTGCGTGACCGCCTTGGACGGCACGCACAGCGTCAGCATTCGCGACAACGGCATCGGGATTGGCGAGGCCAGCGAGCCGCCGGGACACTACGGGCTGAACATTATGCGAGAACGCGCGCAACGGCTCGGCGGAATGCTGCACTTCTCGCAGCCGCAAAACGGCGGCACGCAGGTCAGCGTGACGTTCCCCGCACCCGCGCCGTTAACAGGTAAATAACGGTAAAGGGTGAAGCGCCGGGAAAAGCGCATGATAATTTACATTATCTCCTTTATTTCTCCACGTTTGGCCTGGGCCTTACCGCTAAAGTGATGCGGGCAATAAACAATAATGACGTGCAGCAAAACGAGGTCACACTTTCATGGCGAATTTTTTCATCGATCGCCCCATTTTTGCCTGGGTGCTTGCCATCCTGTTGTGTCTGACAGGTGTCCTGGCGATTACTTCTCTTCCCGTTGAGCAATATCCCGATCTGGCACCGCCTAACGTGCGTGTCACAGCAAACTACCCCGGCGCGTCCGCACAAACGCTGGAAAATACCGTGACGCAGGTTATCGAGCAGAACATGACGGGTCTGGATAATCTGATGTACATGTCCTCCCAAAGCAGCGCCACGGGACAGGCCACGGTTACCCTGAGCTTTGAGGCGGGCACCGACCCGGACGAAGCGGTGCAGCAGGTACAAAACCAGCTGCAGTCGGCCATGCGTAAACTGCCCCAGGCCGTGCAGAACCAGGGCGTCACCGTGCGTAAAACCGGTGATACCAACATTCTGACCATCGCGTTTGTCTCCACCGATGGCTCAATGGATAAACAGGACATTGCGGACTACGTCGCCAGTAATATTCAGGACCCGCTCAGCCGTATTAACGGCGTGGGGGATATCGACGCCTACGGCTCACAGTACTCGATGCGTATCTGGCTCGATCCCAACAAGCTGAACAGCTATCAGATGACGGCAACCGACGTGACGGACGCCATCAAAGCCCAGAACGCCCAAATTGCCGTGGGGCAACTGGGAGGCACGCCTTCCGTCGATAAACAGGCCCTGAACGCCACCATTAATTCGCAATCTCTGCTTCAGACCCCGGACCAGTTCCGCAACATCACCCTGCGCGTGAATCAGGATGGCTCAGAAGTGCGTCTGGGCGACGTTGCTAAGGTGGAAATGGGTGCGGAGAAATACGATTACCTGAGCCGCTTTAACGGCAACCCGGCCTCTGGACTGGGAATTAAGCTGGCCTCCGGCGCAAACGAAATGGCGACGGCGAAGCTGGTATTGGACCGTCTGGATGAGCTGTCGCAGTATTTTCCGCACGGGCTGGAGTACAAAGTCGCCTATGAAACCACCTCCTTCGTTAAAGCCTCGATTGAGGACGTAGTCAAAACCCTGCTGGAAGCGATCGCCCTGGTGTTCCTGGTGATGTACCTGTTCCTGCAAAACTTCCGCGCCACGCTGATCCCCACCATTGCCGTCCCGGTGGTGCTGCTGGGCACCTTTGCGGTGCTTTACGCGTTCGGCTACAGCATCAACACCCTGACGATGTTTGCCATGGTGCTGGCGATTGGCCTGCTGGTGGACGATGCCATTGTGGTGGTCGAAAACGTCGAGCGCATCATGAGCGAAGAGGGGCTTTCCCCGCGTCAGGCGACGCGTAAATCGATGGGACAAATTCAGGGGGCGTTGGTCGGTATCGCGATGGTGCTGTCGGCGGTCTTTATCCCGATGGCCTTCTTTGGCGGTACAACCGGGGCGATTTACCGTCAGTTCTCAATCACCATCGTCTCGGCGATGGTGCTCTCCGTGCTGGTGGCGCTGATCCTCACCCCCGCGCTCTGCGCCACCCTCCTTAAGCCGCTGCACAAAGGGGAACATCATGGCCAGAAAGGGTTCTTCGGCTGGTTTAACCGCACGTTCAACCGCAACGCCGAGCGATATGAATCTGCCGTCGGTAAAGTGCTACACCGCAGCCTGCGCTGGATGATGATTTACGTTGTGCTGCTGGGCGGCATGGTGTGGCTGTTCCTGCATCTTCCCACCTCGTTCCTGCCGCAGGAAGACCGGGGGATGTTCATCACCTCGGTGCAGCTCCCGAGCGGATCCACCCAGCAGCAGACGCTGAAGGTGGTTCAGAACGTTGAGCAGTACTTCTTCACCAAAGAGAAAAATAACGTTGTTTCGGTCTTCTCTACCGTCGGCTCCGGCCCGGGCGGGAACGGGCAGAACGTCGCCCGCATGTTTGTCCGCCTGAAAGACTGGGACGAACGCGACGCCAGAACGGGAACCTCGTTCGCCATCATTGAACGCGCAACCAAAGCGTTTGCTCGCATTAAAGAGGCGCGCGTCTTTGCCAGCAGCCCGCCCGCGATCAGCGGCCTGGGCAGTTCCGCCGGGTTTGATATGGAGCTACAGGATCACGCCGGCGCGGGCCACTCGGCCCTGATGGCCGCGCGCGATAAGCTGCTAGAACTAGCAGGGAAAGATCCCGGCCTGACCCGCGTTCGTCACAACGGTCTTGACGACAGCCCGCAGCTTCAGGTGGATATCGACCAGCGTAAGGCGCAGGCGCTGGGCGTGTCGATCGAGGATATCAACGACACCCTGCAAACCGCATGGGGCTCAAGCTACGTAAATGACTTTATGGATCGCGGCCGCGTGAAAAAAGTGTATGTCCAGGCAGCCGCGCCGTTCCGCATGTTGCCGGATGATATTTATCGCTGGTTTGTACGCAATAATTCTGGCGGGATGGTCCCCTTCTCCGCCTTTGCCACCTCGCGCTGGGAGAGCGGTTCGCCGCGCCTGGAGCGCTATAACGGCTATTCGGCAGTTGAAATTGTCGGGGAAGCCGCGCCGGGCGTCAGCACCGGTACCGCCATGGACACCATGGAAAAACTGGTGCAGCAGTTGCCAGCCGGTTTTGGTCTGGAATGGACGGCCATGTCTTACCAGGAGCGTCTCTCCGGGGCGCAGGCCCCTGCCCTCTATGCGCTTTCTTTGCTGGTGGTCTTCCTCTGCCTTGCCGCGCTGTATGAGAGCTGGTCGGTTCCGTTCTCGGTCATGCTGGTGGTGCCGCTTGGGGTTATCGGTGCGCTGCTGGCGACCTGGCTGCGCGGCCTGGAGAACGACGTTTACTTCCAGGTGGGGCTACTTACGGTGATCGGCTTGTCGGCGAAAAACGCCATTCTGATCGTTGAGTTTGCCAACGAGATGAATGCCAAAGGCCACGAGCTGATGGCCGCCACGCTGCACGCCTGCCGCCAGCGTCTACGTCCGATCCTGATGACCTCACTGGCGTTTATTTTTGGCGTACTGCCGATGGCAACCAGCACGGGTGCAGGCTCAAGCAGCCAGCATGCGGTGGGTACCGGCGTCATGGGGGGGATGATTTCGGCCACCATCCTGGCGATTTATTTTGTGCCGCTGTTCTTTGTGCTGGTGCGTCGTCGCTTCCCGCTCCGGGAGCGACAGGAATAACCCGCAGTCATAAAAAAGGCGGCTTAATCGGCCGCCTTTTTATTGTGTGATTAATTCACACTATGGTTATTTTACTTATTTTAGTGCTCTTGCAATTCTTACTGAATGTCATTTACGAAGCATGCCTTCGATAAAATCTTTCCAGTTCCCCAGTTCACGTTCAATCATAACAACCTCTCTTATTATTATGCGCATTCTACGAAAACCTATCATCATTGTGAAGACTGTTTAACCAATCGCTGTGATTGTACCCCGCCACCGTTGAGGATTTATGATAAATATGAACGGAGGAGTTTAAATTTTGTGTGACGGCCAGCAATATTTTGAAATAGCCCTACGAACGGGTGAGTTTTATTTTACGCGCTGAGTTTATTCAGAATTTAAACACGGTGGACATCTATGCTTAAATGGTGAAAGTATATTCAGCGTACAAGTGTGAGTTGAATTTAGAAGAAGTGTAAATCCAGAGCATTCCTGAGTGTGTTATATTCCACCTAAGATATATCTTCGAATTTACTGAACGTTTAATCGCCATAAGAGCAAAAGGATTCAACATGGTTGTGATGTACGGCATTAAAAATTGCGACACTATCAAAAAAGCACGCCGCTGGCTGGAAACTAATAACGTCGAGTACCGCTTCCACGATTATCGTGCCGACGGGCTTGATGCAGAATTTCTGCATACCGCCATTAACGAACTGGGATGGGAAGCGCTGCTGAACACCCGCGGCACCACCTGGCGTAAGCTGGACGAATCCGTGCGCGCCAGCATCAAAGACGCCGACAGCGCGGCAAAGTTAATGCTCGACATGCCGGCAATTATCAAACGCCCATTGCTCTGCAAGCCAGGTCAGCCTATGCTGCTGGGTTTCAGTGAAACCCTTTATTCTGACTTTTTCGTAGAGGTGTAGTGTATGTCATGCCCGGTCATTGAGCTGACTCAACAGCTTATTCGCCGTCCCTCCCTTAGCCCGGACGACGCAGGTTGTCAGGCATTAATGATTGAGCGCCTGCGCGCCATCGGTTTTACCGTTGAGCGCATGGATTTTGGCGACACCCAGAACTTCTGGGCGTGGCGTGGCCAGGGCGAAACGCTGGCCTTTGCCGGGCACACTGACGTCGTTCCCGCGGGTGACGCCGATCGCTGGATTAATCCGCCGTTTGAGCCGACCATCCGCGATGGCATGCTCTTCGGCCGCGGCGCGGCAGACATGAAAGGCTCGCTGGCGGCGATGGTTGTGGCGGCAGAGCGCTTTGTGGCTCAGCATCCGAACCACAAAAACCGTCTCGCGTTCTTGATTACCTCCGATGAAGAAGCCAGCGCCCATAACGGTACCGTGAAGGTCGTTGAGGCGCTGATGGCGCGCAATGAACGTCTTGACTACTGTCTGGTCGGCGAGCCGTCCAGTACCGAAGTGGTGGGTGATGTCGTCAAAAATGGTCGCCGCGGCTCGCTGACCTGTAACCTGACCATACATGGGGTTCAGGGGCATGTGGCCTACCCGCATCTGGCCGATAACCCGGTCCACCGCGCCGCGCCAATGCTGAACGAACTGGTAGGCATCGAGTGGGATAAAGGCAACGAGTTCTTCCCGCCGACCAGCATGCAGATCGCCAACGTCAAGGCCGGAACCGGCAGCAACAACGTCATCCCGGGAGATTTCTTCGTCCAGTTCAACTTCCGCTTCAGCACCGAATTGACCGACGAGACGATCAAAGCGCGCGTTGTCGCTCTGCTGGAAAAATACAACCTGCGCTACACCGTTGACTGGTGGCTTTCCGGCCAGCCGTTCCTGACGCAGCGCGGCAAGCTGGTGGATGCGGTGGTGAACGCCATTGAGCACTATAATGAAATTAAGCCGCAGCTGCTGACGACGGGCGGCACCTCAGACGGACGCTTTATCGCCCGCATGGGTGCACAGGTTGTCGAACTGGGTCCGGTTAACGCGACGATTCACAAAATCAACGAGTGTGTGAACGCAGCCGATTTACAACTGCTGGCCCGCATGTATCAACGTATTATGGAGCAACTCGTCGCCTGACGAGCGCTCAGAGAGGAATAGCGAATGGATTGGCTTGCAAAGTACTGGTGGATTCTGGTGCTGGTGTTTCTGGTCGGCGTACTGCTGAACGTGATTAAAGACCTTAAGCGCGTTGACCACAAAAAGTTTCTCGCGAATAAGCCGGATCTCCCGCCGCACCGTGATTTTAACGACAAGTGGGACGATGACGACGACTGGCCGAAGAAAGACCAGAAGAAGTAATCGGTCTGTATCCCCTCTCCTGTGGAGAGGGGATAACCTCACATAAACTCAACAATATCATCATCATTCGGCTTACCGCCGCTGAGCGCTTCATCAAAGTAGTGCTTCGGCACGGTATAGCGCAGATGGTCGAGCGCAAACTGCATGCTGCGGTCGTCGATCGCGTGGCCCAGATCGTCAACAATATCCAGCGTCACATCCCCGCCCTCGCGCACCAGCGCTTCCTGGGCAGCTACCGCATGCGAAAGCTCAATCACCCGATCTTCACCACCGTGAATGAGATGGATGGTGGTCTGCGTGGTCGCGCTTGTCGGTAGCGTCGCATAACGCCCGTTAAAGGCGATGACGCGTGAAGCCAGACCGGGCTGCGCTTTTACGCTTTCCAGCGACATGATTGACCCCTGAGAGAAGCCAATCAGCGCCGTTGCGTCAGCGCCTACGCCGCTCTGCTGCTGCCAGTAGCGCACGATGTCGATAAACGTGGGCATGATCGCATCAATGCGCGCCTGACGGTTCTCCTCCGTCACGCCCTGAACCGGGAACCACTGCCGTCCGTCTGGACCGCACGGCTCCACGCCGCCGATGCTGACGATCAATGCTTCCGGAAAAACGGGCGCAAACCAGCGGCCAATCTGTCCCATATTGACGGCATTATCGCCCACGCCATGAAACAGGAGCAGTAACTGTTTAGCCGGTTTGTCAGGGCTTTGAACAACAAAATGGTCGTGTTTCATGGCGGTCTCCTTAATTGATGAGCAGGATTTTACGCCTCTGCGGGGTAATGACCATGCCACTTTACTGAAGAAGTCATTGAAAAAATTGCCATTGCAAAATGTCGGCTTTCAGCTGCTGGCAGCGGGAATAATCAAGGTTCTCAAGCGCTTGCGCGGTTTCACTCCGCAGTTTAGCCAGCAGCGCTTTTCGCCCTTTCTCCTCCGTCTTACCCTCTATTTTCCCGCGCAGCGCCGGAAGCGGCATGTCTGTAGCTAACACCAGCCGCGTCAGGGCAGCAACCGAGGTTGAAAACGCCCGGTGCGCAAAGGCAAACCCCGCCAGCTCCAGCCAGTCGTCACTATTAAGGGTAGCTTCCCAGGCATCGGTCACCGGGATCTTTTCGCCGTTCCAGGCTGAAAGAACGCGCATATCACGACACAGGCGCTGGTGCTCCTGCGCGCACAGGCGGTGCCCGGCCTCGCTATGCGGCAGTAAGGCCATCGCCGTGTAGCACCCGCTGCTGGCTTCCCGATGGCTGCCCATTCGCACCAGCACAAAGCCGCACTGCCGCCAGAAACGCCACAGCTCGTCGGTATAGCCAAAGCTTACCGAGAGATAATCTTCACCGCTGGCGCTGCGAATAAGCCGCTGGCCGATGCCTTCCCGTTGACGGTGGGGATGCACCGCAATGCGGCTAATCCGCCGCCCCTTCAGCGTCGCCGCGAGAGGCGACCCGCCGTGCGCCGCCAGTGACTGCGCCACAAGGTTCCCGCGAGGACGACGAAAGCCCGCCCACACCGCGCGGCTCAGATCGGGGGGCAATCCCCCCTCTTCCACCAGCCAGAGCGCGCCCGCCATATCCGCACCCGCGTGTGCAACCGCAAAGTGCTGGCCGGGGGCGTCCATCATCCGGCGTAAATCGAGCGGGGACGTCCGGTAGTGCGCGGCACACAGCAGTTCATACACGCTTGCCACGCGCGCCGGGTCGCTCTCCCACATCCGCGGCTCCAGCAACCTTATACGCACGTCACCTTCCGGTTTACGGTCGATAAGCGCGTCGTCAAACAGCAGCGTATTCGCCACTATCCGCTCAAGCGGACACCCGGCCGCCCAGCGAATGGGGGTGGATAAGGTATAACGCCGCAGCCCGCTGAACCGGGCGCAGAACTTAAGCAGAAACCCCCTGCCCGTGCCTTCATAACCCTGGACCGTGGTGGTCAGCAACACGCGGGGAAAGCGCGACACCAGCTTGTCCAGCAGCGGGCCGGGGATGGCTGCGGCTTCATCAACAATCAGCCAGTCGGCTTCTGTCGTGGAGGCCAGCAGCGCATCCGGGGCCATAAAGTGAAAACGCTCGCCAGCGAAGCGCGCAATGACATCCGTTGCCCCTTTGGCCGGTGCAGTGACCACCGCACTCCCCTGAATGCTGTTGAGCAGCATCCCCGCCAGGGCTGACTTTCCGCGCCCCCGCGGTGCCGTCGCGGCAGCGACGCCCGCAGGCATGGTCAGAAGCGCGTCGAGGATCTCCGCCTGCTCGCGCTGCGGCTCGCCGCTGGCTGGCTGCCAGGCGGGCGAATCCGGCGCAGCGGGAAGAGAGAGAGGACGATGCTGTTGCCAGACGATCGCCTCCGCATCGGCGGCAAGGGTCCGGCAAAAATGGTGAACGAAGCGCGGGGTGGAGATGGGTTCCGCGCTGTCGCTCCAGCGCACGGAATCGCCGTCGGGCCTGTCGGCCCAGTCAGCGAGAGGCGGCACCAGCAGCACCAGCAGGCTTCCGGCGCGCAGCGTCCCGCTGAGTGCGGCAAAGGCTGAAACATCAAACCCGGCACGCGCGTCAAAAACGGCGTGCAGGTATTCTCGCCCCAGCATCCCGCTAACGGCTTTTGAGGGATTCTCCTCCAGCCACAGCCAGTCTCCCGGCAAGGCATCACGCAGGCCAGCCGCCTGGCTCAACGTCCATTGTTCATCGCCAGTGAGCACCACCAGACGGCGGTGCCCGGTACGCTCAAGCTCGCGCGTCAGATGTTCAAACGACACCATCACATGGCTTTGCCGAAGGTATTACACTGGGCCGGATCGCCGCTGTCAAAGCCGCGCTTGAACCAGCTGTAGCGCTGCTGTGACGTACCGTGAGTGAAGCTGTCCGGCACGACATGACCCTGGCTCTGCTGCTGCAAACGGTCGTCGCCGATGGCCTCAGCCGCGTTTAATGCCTCTTCAAGATCCCCGGATTCCAGCACGCCCTGTTGCTGCATGCTATGGCCCCAGACGCCCGCGAAGCAGTCCGCCTGCAGTTCCATTTTGACGGAAAGGCGGTTCACTTCGGCCTGAGACGCGTTCTGCTGCAGCTGGCGCACTTTGGGCTCAATCCCCAGCAGCTTTTGCACGTGATGGCCGACTTCATGCGCGATAACGTAGCCCTGGGCAAAATCACCGTCAGCGCCAAGCTTGCGTTTCATGTCATCGTAAAAAGAGAGATCGATATAGACGGTGCCGTCTGCCGGGCAATAGAACGGCCCCATAACAGATTGCCCGGTACCGCATCCGGTGCGGGTTGCGCCCCGGTACATCACCAGCTTCGGCTGCTGGTAGGTGCGCCCCATCTTCTCGAACTGCTGACTCCAGGTGTCTTCAGTTGTGGCGAGAATAACGGAGGTAAATTTGGCCGCTTCATCTTCATTCGGGCTGATGGAGCGCTGAGAATGCTGTTGCTGCTGCAGCGGCTGACCGGTCATCAGACCGGTAAGGTCGACCCCGTAATACCCTGCGACCAGCACCACAATCAGCAGGATGATACCGCCCTTGCCGCTGGGTAAGCGGAAGCCGGGCCCGCCCATTGAAGGACCGCCGCCACCATCACTGCGTCTGTCTTCTACATTGTCACTTTCACGACGCCCTTGCCAGCGCATAACCACCTCGAACTATTCCATTAATAATAGCTATGATCGTAGGCGGTTAACGGCAAGATTACCATAGGAAACAAAGGTAAGACGCCAAAGGATGCGAACATCCTTTGGCAACTGAGGGACTTAGTCGAGCTTAACGCCTAAACGGTGAGCTACCGCCTCGTACGCTTCAATCAGGCCACCCAGGCTCTGACGGAAACGGTCTTTGTCCATTTTATCCAGGGTTTCTTTATCCCACAGGCGGCTGCCGTCCGGGGAGAACTCGTCGCCCAGCACCACTTCACCTTTGAACAGACCAAACTCCAGCTTGAAGTCGACGAGGATCAGGCCCGCGTCATCAAACAGCTTTTTCAGCACGTCGTTGGCTTTGTAGGTCAGTTCCTGCATGCGCGCCAGGTTCTCTTTGCTCACCCAGCCGAAGGTTTCGCAGTAGGATTCGTTGACCATCGGGTCGTGCATGGCATCGTTTTTCAGGAACAGGTCGAACAGAGGTGGATTCAGCTCGATACCTTCTTCAATGCCCAGACGCTTCACCAGGGAGCCTGCCGCACGGTTACGAATCACGCACTCAACCGGAACCATATCCAGTTTTTTCACCAGACATTCCGTATCGGACAGCAACGCTTCCATCTGGGTCGGGATACCCGCTTCGGCCAGTTTGGTCATAATGAAGTGGTTGAACTTGTTGTTCACCATGCCTTTACGATCGAACTGCTCAATGCGTGCGCCATCCCCTGCTGACGTATCATTGCGGAACTCGAGCACCAACAGATCCGGGTTCTCCGTGCTGTATACGGTCTTCGCTTTGCCACGATACAACTCAGCTTGCTTCTGCATCTTCATTACTCCTGGTGTGATAATTTGCGTTCAAAACGGGGTATATTATGCCACGCACACGTTTGCGTGGCACGAAAATAAAAAGGGCGGGATTAACCCGCCCTCGTATTTATTTGCTGAATGCTGCCTGGAAGACAGCGACCAGCGCATCGTTCTGCGCCTGGGTCAGCGTGTGACCTTTTGGATCGATAAACTGCAGGCTGCTGCGGTTATCGAGGTCACCTACCTGAATCTTGTAATCACCGGAGGCAAGCTGAGGATCTTTGGCGCCCAGTTCCTGCCACGCGCTGTCGGACAGCGGCTTATAGGTCGCCGTCATGCTGCCGGTTGAACGGGTGCTGTCGGTCACTTTCATGCCCACTTTTTCCAGCGTCGCTGGCAGGCGCTGCCAGGTCTGGTTAAACGGTGCACGCACCACCAGCATTGGCAGGCCGGTGTCATCCGCGCCGCTCTGAACGTCGAAAGTGACGCCGTTACGGTTCTGCGCGGCGTTCGCGGCATCGGTAGCGGTCTTATCCAGACCTGCGGCGATCACGTTCAGCATTTCAGTGCTGTAACGCTGCATAGAGGCGGCATCCGCAACCGGTTTACCCGCCTGCTCCAGGTTCAACAGCTTAACGTTAACCGCCTGCTGGTAACCCTGTGGTTTCACGGAGACCTGATAGCGTCCACGGTACTGCTGATCTTCATCAAGACGGTTCCACTCGATCCAGTCGGTGGTTAACGTCTGGCTGGCGTCATCGCGCTTATCAATGGTGTAATTCTTCGCCTGAATAACGCTGACGACCTGTGGCCACAGATTGCTTCCGCGCGCGCTTTCAACCAGCAGAGACGCCGTATCACCGGTGAACTGGGTACGCGCCCCGCTTACCAGCGCCAGAGGCTGTGCTGGCGGACGAATATCAAGCGCTTTACCAACCAGGCCGCTGCCGTTGGTCACGGGAATATTATAATCGCCGTTTTGAATCGGCAGGATCATACCAGCCGGTGCATGAAGTTCAGCAAGCGGGGTCGCATCCAGATAGGATTCATCACCGCTCACCTGGCGCTTGTAGCGCGAGTCTGAACTACAGGCAGCGAGCAGCATAACAAGCGAAACACTCGCAACCTTCGCCAGGCGCGACTTCTGTACTGAATAAGCCATCAAATCTCCCTAAACTTTACAGCAAACCGGCATGCTTCAGCGCAGCCCTGACGATGTCGCGACCGTGGTCGGTAATCGGTGTCATTGGCAAACGCAGCGTATCGGATGCTACAAGCCCCAACTCCTTACACGCCCATTTCACTGGGATCGGATTGGGTTCGACAAATAATTTATTGTGCAACGGCATCAGACGCTGATTAATGACACGCGCTTCATTATAGTGACCGGCTGCAGCCAGTTTGCACATTTCAGCCATATCGCGCGCCGCAACGTTCGCCGTTACGGAGATCACGCCATGACCACCAAGCTGCATAAAGTCCAGCGAGGTCGCATCATCACCACTCAACAGGATAAAGTCGTCTGAAACCAGCTCTTTGATCTGATGAACGCGGCTTAAGTTCCCTGTCGCCTCTTTAATACCGATAATATTTTTTACTTCCGAGAGACGACCAACGGTTTCCGGCAGCATATCGCAGCCGGTACGGGACGGCACATTATACAGAATTTGTGGCAAATCAGTATGTTCAGCGATGGCTTTGAAGTGCTGGAACAAACCTTCCTGAGTAGGACGGTTGTAGTAAGGGGTGACCGTCAGACAGCCCACGATGCCGCTGTCGTTAAAACGTTTGGTCAGGCTGATCGCTTCTGCGGTCGCATTAGCACCTGTCCCCGCAATGACCGGAATACGTCCGTCAGCCAGTTCCAGGGTCAGCATAACCACATCGCCGTGCTCTTCGTGGCTCAGCGTTGCAGATTCACCGGTAGTCCCTACCGAAACGATCGCCGAGGTTCCATTGGCGACATGGTAATCAATCAGCTTTTTCATGCTGGACCGGCAGACATTACCTTTTTCATCCATCGGTGTAACAAGCGCGACAATACTTCCCGTGAACATGAGCCATCCTCTGTGCGAACAAGAGCCTCAATGGTACGTTTGGAACTGTAATAAAAGCAAGCGACCTGAGGCCCTCTGGCGGTTGTATGCACGTTTTTTTTATGCTTTCCTTATGAAGACTTAACCATGCAAAGGAAGAACAGGTTTGACAACCTCATCACAACATTACCTGGTTATCACCGCGCTGGGTGCCGACAGGCCGGGTATCGTGAACACCATCACCCGTCACGTGAGCAGCTGCGGCTGTAACATCGAAGACAGCCGCCTGGCGATGCTCGGCGAAGAGTTCACGTTTATCATGCTGCTGTCCGGAACATGGAATGCCATTACCCTTATTGAATCCACCCTGCCGCTGAAAGGCGCGGAGCTGGATTTGCTGATCGTCATGAAGCGCACCACCGCGCGCCCGCGTCCGGCCATGCCCGCGACCGTCTGGGTGCAGGTTGAAGTCCCTGATTCTCCGCATCTGATTGAGCGCTTTACCGCGCTGTTCGACAGCCATCAGATGAACATTGCCGAACTCGTCTCCCGCACGCAGCCGGGCGACGAAAGCACCGTTCCCACGCTCTTTATTCAAATTACCGCACACAGCCCTGCCTCGCAGGATGCGTCAAATATCGAGCAAGCGTTCAAAGCCCTCTGTACAGAATTAAACGCGCAGGGCAGTATAAGCGTCGTCAATTATTCGCAGCACGAACAGGATGGAGTTGAGTAATGAATCCACTGAAAGCCGGTGACATCGCACCGAAATTTAGCTTACCGGATCAAGACGGTGAGCAAGTAAATTTGACCGACTTCCAGGGACAGCGTGTTCTGGTCTATTTCTACCCGAAAGCCATGACCCCCGGCTGCACCGTACAGGCCTGCGGCTTACGCGACAATATGGACGAGTTGAAGAAAGTCGGCGTGGAAGTGCTGGGAATCAGCACGGATAAACCAGAAAAGCTGTCACGATTTGCGGAAAAAGAGCTGCTGAACTTCACGCTGCTTTCCGACGAAGACCACCAGGTCTGCGAGCAGTTCGGCGTCTGGGGTGAAAAGACCTTTATGGGTAAAACCTACGACGGCATTCACCGCATCAGCTTCCTGATTGACGCTGACGGTAAAGTTGAACATGTGTTTGACGACTTCAAAACCAGCAACCACCACGACGTGGTGTTGAACTGGCTGAAACAAAGCGCCTGAAAGTGAGTGTCGGGTGGCGGCTTCGCCTTACCCGACCTACAAGAATAAGTAGGCCGGGTTAGCGCAGCGCCACCCGGCGAAACTACTTCTCTTCCACCGCAGGCACATCCGGCCACGCGTGCACCACCGCTTTAATCAGCGTCGCCAGCGGAATGGCAAAGAACACGCCCCAGAACCCCCACAGCCCGCCGAAAATCACCACCGACAGGATAATCACCAGCGGATGCAGGTTCACGGCCTCGGAGAACAGCACCGGCACCAGCAGGTTACCGTCCAGCCCCTGAATAATCAGGTATACCGCAAAGCAGCTCCAGAACTCGGTACCCAGCCCAAACTGGAACAGCGCAACGCCCACCACCGGAATGGTCACCACAAACGCGCCGATATACGGGATCAGAACCGAAAACCCGACCAGCACCGCCAGCAGCAGCGAGTAGTTCAGGCCGAAGATCAGGAAGCCAATCCAGGTGGCTACCCCCACGACTATCATCTCCAGCACCTTGCCGCGAATGTAGTTGGTGATCTGCTGGTTCATCTCCTGCCAGACCTGCCCGGCCAGCCCGCGATTGCGCGGCAGCACGCGGCGTACCGCGTTCAGCATCTGCTCTTTGTCCTTGACCAGGAAGAACACCATTAGCGGCACGAGCACAAGATAGACGGCCAGCGTCAGCAGACCCACCAGCGAGGCCAGAGAGTATTTCACCACCGAATCGCCCATCGTCATGATGCGGGCGCGCATGTTTTCGGCCATCGCATCTATGATCCCCGCATCCATCAGCGCGGGGTAACGACGCGGCAGCGTGGCGGCGAAATCAGACAGCTTGTTCAACATGCCGGGCATATCGCGGATCAGGTAGATCCCCTGCTGCCAGGCAACCGGCATCACCACAAATGCCATCAGCAGCAGAATGCCGACAAACAGCACCAGCACGATACTCGTTGCCCAGCGGCGCGAACAGCCGATATGTTCCAGGCGCGCCGTTGGCCACTCCAGCAGGTATGCGAGCACAATCGCCACCAGCAGAGGGGCGAGAAGGCCGCTGAAGAAGAACAGAATACCGAACCCGGCAACCAGAATAACCAGCAAAGCAATGGCTTCCGGGTCACTGAACCGACGCCGATACCACTGCATTAACATTTCGAGCATACAACCCTTCCCTGAATCGATTGGCGGGAGTGAGACGGTGAATTGTATCTAACTGTCACAAAAAAGACTTTCGCTTTTTGTATCCCTGTCACAATCCGCAAAAGCCTGATGAATGGGATTTTCTTCATGCGGTAACACGGCTACACTCGCAGGGCAGCAGAGATGAACGATATGCCGGTTCATCGGTCAAATTAGCACCTCCAACATACAGGACAGTGGTTATGTTCAGGCAGTTGAGAAAAACACTGGTTGCAACACTGATTGCCGCAGTGACGGTCGGTCAGGTGTTGCCCGCTTTCGCTGACTCGTCCGATTCATTGCCGGACATGGGCACCACGGCAGGAAGCACGCTCTCTATCGGGCAAGAAATGCAGATGGGTGATTACTATGTGCGCCAGCTGCGCGGCAGCGCCCCGCTGATCAACGACCCTTTGCTGGTGCAGTACATTAACGGGCTGGGGATGCGCCTGGTGGCGCACGCCGACTCGGTAAAAACGCCCTTCCACTTCTATTTAATTAATAACGACGAAATCAACGCCTTCGCCTTCTTCGGCGGAAACGTGGTGCTGCATTCGGCGTTATTCCGTTACTCAGACAACGAAAGCCAGCTGGCTTCGGTAATGGCGCACGAAATTTCGCACGTTACCCAGCGCCACCTCGCGCGTGCAATGGAAGACCAGAAGCGTAACGCCCCGCTCACCTGGGTGGGCGCACTGGGCTCTATTCTGCTGGCGATGGCCAGCCCGCAGGCCGGGATGGCGGCCCTGACCGGTACGCTTGCGGGAACGCGTCAGGGGATGATCAGCTTCACCCAGCAAAACGAGCAGGAAGCTGACCGCATCGGCATTCAGGTTTTACAGCGCTCCGGCTTTGACCCGCAGGCCATGCCGAGCTTCCTGGAAAAACTGCTCGACCAGGCACGGTATTCTTCCCGTCCGCCGGAAATTTTGCTCACCCACCCGCTGCCGGAAAGCCGTCTCTCGGACGCACGCAACCGTGCCAACCAGATGCGCCCGGTGGTCGTACAGTCTTCGCAGGACTTCTACATGGCGAAAGTAAGAACGCTCGGCATGTACAACTCCGGACGTAACCAGCTCACCAGCGATCTGCTGGATACCCTGGCGAAAGGCAACGTGCGGGAAAAAAATGCCGCGCAGTATGGTCAGGCGCTACAGGCGATGGAAGCCAGTAAATACGACGAGGCGCGTAAAGCGCTGCAGCCGCTGCTGGCAGCTGACCCGAACAATCCGTGGTATCTCGATCTCTCGACGGATATCGATCTGGGGCAGAAGAAAGCCACTGATGCGATTAACCGCCTGAAAGGGGCGAAAGACATACGGACCAACCCGGTGCTGCAGCTTAACCTGGCGAACGCTTACTTGCAGGGCGGTCAGCCTGCGCAGGCCGTGACCATTCTGAACCGCTACACGTTTAACAATAAAGACGACCAGAACGGCTGGGAGCTGCTCGCTCAGGCGCAGGGGCAACTGGGTAACCGCGATCAGGAACTGGCGGCGCGTGCTGAAGGGCTGGCGCTGGCGGGCCGTCTCGATCAGGCTATTTCCCTGCTCAGCAGCGCCAGCTCGCAGGTGAAGCTCGGCAGCCTGCAGCAGGCCCGCTACGACGCGCGCATCGACCAGCTGCGCGGCCTGCAACAACGCTTTAAGCCGTACGAGAAGATGTAATAAAGGAGAAGTCATGACAGACGCGGTAAAAATTTACCATAACCCTCGCTGCTCCAAGAGCCGCGACACCCTCAGCCTGCTGAAATCTAACGGCATCGACCCGGAAGTGGTGCTGTATCTGGAGACGCCGCCGGACGCGCAGACGATCCGCGAGCTGCTGCACATGCTGGGGATGGGCAGCGCGCGCGAACTGATGCGTCAGAAAGAGGATCTGTATAAATCGCTTAATCTGGATGACAGCCGCCTCACCGAGGCTGAACTGGTACAGGCGATGGTCGACAATCCAAAGCTGATTGAGCGCCCGATTGTGGTGGCGAACGGCAAGGCGCGCATTGGCCGTCCGCCGGAAGATGTGCTCGAAATTCTCTAGTCCCTACGCCGCAGCGCTTCCAGAAACGCCTGCGGCGTACTCTCTCCCAGCTTTTTCTGCGTTTTGCCCCGGTTATAAAACTCGCACAGCGCGATCAACACTTCTCCCGCCGGTTCATCATTCACGCGAGGAATAACATCGCCTAATGGCACCGCTACCTGAAGCGCGTTGTGTTTTTGGGGATGTGTTTTTACAGCCACATCTTTTGCAGCCTCCGTCAGCTCAAAACCAAAAGTCTCAATAGATTGTATATCAGCCGGACAGTCATCAAGCAGCGCCCGCGTCCAGGTATTGAGCAACTGGGGCGACAGTCCCGCATAGAGCCGGGCATAACACCAACCGCTCACTGGTTCGCGCGCCCAGAGCAGGTGTTGTTCACCCCCATCGTCCATGTGCAGGGATAGAGGCAGATGATGGAGCATCAGCGTATGCGGCCGCATGCCAGCCTTCAGCGCTTTTATTCCCTGCAATGGCCCCCCTTTTAGCTTCGCGGAGGCCGGTTTGAGATAGCGATTCAGCGTTGCCCTTGAAACGCGGATCCCCAGCACGTCGTTAACCATCTGCAGCAGTTCATCTAACGGCGCCCCTGAGATGTCGCGCAGCGCATTCACCAGCGCCACCTGCTCCTGTCTCAACGCTTTGTGTATCACTTTTGGCGTGGTGTGGTTATCCGAAACCTGGTCGCGGTTGCGCCAGCGCCTGACGGTCGTGACCGAGATCCCCAGCTCAACGGCAAGCTCTCTGTCGCTTTTATCTGACTGTTGCAGATAGCGGCGGATGCGCGGCGTGGTGGTCGCATTGGCGTGAAGTTTAATTTCCATCGCAACAATTCCGTTAACTAATCATATGAGATTTATATAACACAGGCGATTGCTTTGTGACCGGTTTCACCTTTCGCTCGCCGCGCTTCACTGATAATCCACAGACATAACATAAACAACCCCCCTCAATCTTGTACGGAGTTCACAATGAACAATGTTCTGGGATTTCTTGAAGCAAAACTGATGCCCCTGGCGGCGAAAACGGCCCAGCAGCGTCATCTCGGGGCCATTCGCGGTGCCTACGTGTCATTCATGCCGTTTATTATCGTCGGCTCCATTCTGCTGGTTATCTCCTCCTTCCCTAACCAGGCCTATCAGCAGTTTATGTCTCAGGCCTTTGGTGAGAGCTGGAGCGCGATTATTGAAATTCCATTCAACGCGGTGTTCTCCACCATGTCGCTGTTCATCAGCTTCCTGGTCGCCTTCCGCCTGGCGGAACACTACGGCGAGGACCGCATCTCCTGCGGCATTCTGGCGCTGGTCGCGTTTCTGATCCTGACGCCGTTTATTAAGGTGGCGGAAAATGGCGGGATTACCGTGATGCCGGTGGAGTGGATTGGCAGCAAAGGATTGTTCGTGGCGATGATCGGCTCGCTGCTCTGGACGGAGCTGTTCTGCTGGCTGAAGCGCAAAAATCTGGTCATTAAAATGCCGGACGGCGTGCCTCCTGCGGTGCAGGAGTCGTTCGCGGCGCTGATCCCCGCCCTGCTGGTGATGATTCTGGTACTGGGTATCCGCATCGTCTTCGAAAACACTCACTACAACACCATCCACCAGTTTATTTATGAAGTGGTTGCTACCCCGGTGCGCCACTACGGCACCTCCTATTTCGGTGCGCTGATGACCGTCTTCAGCATCACCATTCTCTGGTCAGTGGGCATTAACTCCGGCTCGATGATTAACGGCATCATTCGTCCGCTGTGGATGGAAAACCAGACCGACAACATCGCCGCTATCCAGGCGGGGACGACGCCGCCGCACATTATCACGGAACAGTTTTTTGACATGATCTGGATGGGCGGCGCGGGTGCTACGCTGTCGCTGGTGATTGCGATGCTGATTTTCGCCCGCAGTAAAAACATGCGCGAAGTGGCGCGCCTCGGCGCCGGGGCGTCGGTGTTTAACATCAACGAGCCGATTCTGTTTGGCCTGCCGGTGATCATGAACCCGATCATGCTTATTCCGTTCAACCTGGTGCCGCTGGTGCTGGTCACCGTGCAGTATGCGGCGATGAAGGTTGGCGCGGTCGCCGTCACCACCGGGGTGTTTATCCCCTGGACGCTGCCGCCGGTGATCAGCGGTTTTATCGTCACCGGACACCTGAGCGGCAGCGTGATGCAGCTGATCAACCTGCTGATTGGCGCCATGCTGTACCTGCCTTTCATGCGTATCGTGGACAAACAGTACCGCGCGGCGGAAATTGCCACCGTTACGCAAACCGACACCACCCTTGCAAAACAGGAGTAAAGCATGTGGGGAATTATCGCAACCTGGCGAATGGCGCTTGAAGGGGTAACGGAATCTGCGTCTGCCCTGGCGGCGGGAAAACCGGTCGCTACGGCGGTGGTTGATGCCGTCGCCGCCGTCGAAGACTTTCCGTTTTATAAATCCGTCGGCTACGGCGGGCTGCCGACCGAAAACGGCGAAGTCGAGCTGGACGCGGCATTCATGGACGGCGACACGCTGGCGTTCGGTGCCGTGGGGAACCTGGTGGATATCGCCAACCCGGTGCGCGTGGCGCACGCGCTCAGCCGCCAGCGCTACAACAGCCTGCTGGTCGGCCAGGGCGCGCGTGAATGGGCGCTAAGTCAGGGCTTTGCCGACAAAAGCATGCTCACCGAACGGGCTATGCAGCACTACCGCAAACGCTGCCGCGAGACGCTGGATAAAGGCTTAAGCCCGTACGACGGACACGACACCGTCGGCGTTATCGGCCTCGATAAGCAGGGCTCAATGAGCGTTGCCACCTCCACCAGCGGCCTGTTTATGAAAAAACGCGGCCGCATTGGGGATTCGCCGATTATCGGCTCCGGCTTTTACTGCGACAGCGAAACCGGCGCGGCCACCGCTACGGGCGTCGGTGAAGATCTGATGAAAGGCTGCACGAGCTACGAAATTGTTCGTCGCATGGCGCAGGGTATGACACCGCAGCAGGCGGCAGATTCCGTGGTGTTCGAGCTGGAAGACAAGCTGATGTCGCGCTTCGGTCGCGTGGGCGATCTCTCCGTGGTGTGCATGAACAACAGGGGCGAATTTGGCGCCGCCACTAACATTAAAACCTTCTCGTTTGTGGTGGCGACGGCCCGTCAGCCCCTCACCGTTTTTCGTACCGAGCGCCTGCGGGAGAAAACGCACTATCACGCCGTGGACGAAGAGTGGATGCAGGCCTACGCCGCGCGGATCCGCGCACCGATTGAGGAGTCATGATGATCGCGTATCAGTTTATCACCGCGCTTTCTGACGCGAAGCCGCGAAGCCATTTAATCGCCCGCGTCTCCTGTGCGCAGTTGCCGCAAACCGCGCTTGTTGCGGAAATGCGTGACTCTGACGGCATCGCGGACACCCGCTTTGGCTGCGCGCCCTTTGCGCGCATCACCCTGCTGCCGGATGCGCTCTGGCATGACGCGCTCACTGAAGGCCTGCTTGCCGCCCTGCGACCGCTGATTGCCTCTCCCGTCAGCGCAGATATCGTGCTGGACGTGACGGATATCGACGAGGTGGTGCTGGCGCAGGTGCTGCGTTTTCTCTTTAATCAGGCGCACAGGCTGAGCGATTTACAGCTGAAAAAAACCAGTGAGTGCGCTCGTATTAAGCACATCACCGCCCTCTGCCTGCCGGAACAGCAGGCGAAGCTGGAAACAATTTTCCGCCAGCAGCAGGCCATCGCCCACGGCATGGTCGCGGCGCGTCGCCTGGCGGATATACCGTCCGATCGCTGTACGCCGCAGTTTATGGTCGAAGAGGCGCACAAACTGTGTGCCGCCTACCCTGCCCTGCGCTGCGAGGTGCTGAACGAAAAGGCTATTGTTGAGCAGGGTCTTGGGCTGCTGAACGCCGTCGGCAAAGGGGCGATCTGCCCGCCACGTCTGCTGGCTATTCATTATGACGGCGTTTCTGACGGCCCGGTGCGCTGCTACGTAGGTAAAGGCATTACCTTCGATACCGGCGGCCTGTGGCTGAAGGAAGGCGCAGGCATGTACACCATGAAATACGACATGTGCGGTGCGGCCAACGTGCTGGGGCTGATGCTGACCGTAGCAGAGCTGGCGCTGCCCGTACGCATCATGGGCGTGCTGGCGCTGGCGGAAAACGCCATCGGCCCGGACGCCATGCAGCCCGGCTCGGTAGCAACGGCCTGCAACGGCATGACGGTTGAAATCAACAACACCGATGCCGAGGGCCGACTGGTGCTGGCGGATGCCATCGCCTGGGCCAGCCAGCGCCATCCGCAGGCGCGCTATATCATTGATATGGCGACCTTAACCGGTGCGGTGGTGAAAGCGCTGGGGTATGAGCTGAGCGGGCTGATGACGCAGGACGAGCCGCTGCGCGCCGCGCTGACGCAGGCGGGAAAACGGAGCGGTGACGAAGTGTGGTCCCTGCCGCTGGATGCGCGGCTGAAAAAGCAGACCGACAGCGCGATTGCCGATCTGTGCAACACCCCGACAAACAACGCGGCAATCAGCGCGTCGGCGGCGTGGCTGCTGCACCATTTTTGCCCGCAGACGATCCCGTGGGCGCATCTGGACATCAGCGGCACGGCGCTGTGGCGCGAGAACGGCAGGAGCGTGGCGTCGGGAAGGCCGATTCCGCTGCTGGTGGAGCACTTGCTGGGGGCTCTTTAGCCCGGTGGCGCTGCGCTTACCGGGCCTACGGGCGCCATATGCAGGCCGGGTAAGGCGCAGCCGCCACCCGGCATAACTACAGCTTAAGAATATCTTTCACAAACGGAATGGTCAGCTTGCGCTGGGCGGTAATGGAGGCGCGATCGAGCTGATCGAGCGTATCAAACAGGGTGCGCATCTCGCGGTCCAGACGCTTGAGCAGGAAACGGCCCACGTCTTCCGGCAGCTCAAAGCCGCGCTGCTTTGCTCGCAGCTGTAACGCCTGCAGCTTATCTTCATCTGATAGCGGCTGGAGCTTGTAGATTTGCCCCCAGTCCAGACGAGACGCCAGATCCGGCAGCCCAAGGTTAAGCTGGCGCGGCGGACGATCGCCGGTGATCAGCAGCCGGGTTTTGCCCGACTCCAGAATGCGGTTGTAGAGGTTAAAGATCGCCATTTCCCACGGCTCGTCCCCCGCCACGCATTCGATATTATCGATGCAGACCAGCGAGAGATGTTCCATGCCCTCAAGCACTTCAGGCACAAACCAGGTACGTTTATCCAGCGGCACGTAGCCGACCGCATCGCCGCGCGCCGAAAGCTCGGCGCAGGCGGCATGCAGCAGGTGACTGCGCCCCGCGCCTTCGCGTGACCAGATATAGATGTATCCGCTGTGATCCTGACGCAGCACGTTTTGCAGTGCAGCCAGTAAAGAGGGGTTATCACCCGGCCAGAAACTCGCAAAAGTTTCGTCGTCAGGGAGATAGAGTGGCAGAGAGAGCTGTGCCGGTCCGTTCAGAAATACCTCAACCAGAGATCTTACATAAAATCGGCGATGAGTTTAACACGGAACCCGCCAGGAGAGAACCGGGCGATCCGTCGCCCGGTATGACGATCAATGAGGCGCTTTTTCGCTTTCGTCAGCGTCCAGCACCACCTCTTCCGGGCGGATCACCGAGATCAGCTTGAAAATCAGGCTCAGGCCCACGCCCACGATGGTCGCCAGCGCCATGCCCTTCAGCTCGGCCGCACCGATGTGCACCTTCGCGCCGCTCACGCCGATAATCAGGATCACCGAGGTCAGGATCAGGTTTTGCGCCTTACTGTAATCCACTTTGGATTCAATTAGCACGCGAATACCGGAGGCACCGATCACGCCGTACAGCAGCAGGGAAACGCCGCCCATTACCGGGACCGGGATAATCTGGATCGCTGCCGCCAGCTTGCCCACGCAGGAGAGCAGAATGGCGATGATCGCCGCGCCGCCGATAACCCAGGTACTGTAGACGCGGGTAATCGCCATCACGCCGATGTTTTCACCGTAGGTGGTGTTTGGCGTGGAGCCGAAGAAACCGGAGATGATGGTGGAGAAACCGTTGGCAAACATGGAGCGGTGCAGACCCGGGTCGCGGATCAGGTCGCGCTTCACGATGTTCGCCGTCACCACCAGGTGGCCAACGTGCTCCGCAATTACCACCAGCGCGGCAGGCAGAATGGTGAAAATGGCGAACCATTCAAAGCGTGGGGTGTAGAAAGTTGGCAGCGCGAACCAGTGCGCCTCGGCAATCGGGGTGGTATCCACAACGCCCATGACGAAGGAGAGCGCGTAGCCCGCCAGCACGCCAATCAGGATCGGGATAATCGCCATAAAACCGCGGAACAGCACGGAGCCAAATACCGTCACGCCCAGCGTCACCAGCGAGATGATAATGGTTTTAGAGTCCGGTGACTGGCCGTCCGCAGGCAGCAGGCCGGCCATATTCGCCGCCACGCCTGCCAGCTCCAGGCCGATGACGGCAACGATGGCGCCCATCGCCGCAGGCGGGAACATCACGTCCAGCCAGCCGGTACCGGCTTTCTTCACAATGAAGGAAACCAGGCAGAACAGCACGCCACACATGATAAAGCCGCCCAGCGCGACCTCATAACCCAGGGGCAGCAGCAACAGCACCGGCGAGATAAAAGCAAAGCTCGACCCCAGATACGCCGGGATTTTGCCTTTACAGATAAAGAGGTACAGCAGCGTCCCGATGCCGTTGAACAGCAGCACGGTAGCCGGGTTAATGTGAAACAGGATTGGCACCAGCACGGTTGCGCCAAACATGGCGAACAGGTGCTGCAAACTAAGCGGGATAGTCTGTAAAAGCGGCGGTCTTTCACTCACCCCGATAGCACGGCGCGTCATAGCGTTTTCCTCTGTGTAGTATTGTTGGTTTTTATTCAAAAAAAAGCCGACTATCAAAGTCGGCTTATTTATCGTTATTCGATTATTTCGTACCAAAGATCTTATCGCCGGCATCGCCGAGCCCCGGGATGATGTACCCGTGCTCGTTCAGCCCCTGGTCGATAGAGGCGGTGTACAGCTCAACGTCCGGGTGGGCTTTTTCCAGCGCCGCGATCCCTTCCGGAGCAGCAACCAGAACCAGCACCTTAATGCTGCTGCAGCCCGCTTTTTTCAGCAGATCGATGGTGGCGATCATTGAACCGCCGGTCGCCAGCATTGGGTCAACCACCAGCGCCATGCGCTCGTCGATGTTAGAGACCAGCTTCTGGAAGTAAGGTACCGGCTCCAGCGTCTCTTCGTTACGGTAGATACCGACCACGCTGATGCGCGCGCTCGGTACGTGCTCCAGCACGCCTTCCATCATGCCAAGACCGGCACGCAGGATAGGCACTACGGTAATTTTCTTACCTTTGATCTGCTCAACCTGCACCGGGCCGTTCCAGCCTTCGATGGTCACTTTTTCTGTTTCCAGATCGGAGGTTGCTTCGTAGGTCAGCAGGCTGCCCACTTCAGAAGCCAGTTCGCGAAAACGCTTCGTGCTGATGTCATGCTCACGCATCAGGCCCAACTTGTGTTTAACGAGTGGGTGTTTCACTTCCACAATCTTCATTCTCTTTCTCCTCTGAGGTGGCATCCGCAAAAAAATCGCGGGATTATACCGCTTTTTTCGGATTGCGCCATACCCAACTTGCTTGACGTACATCAATCAAAAACAAAAAACCGGAGGCTGGGCTCCGGCTTGGGTGCGGGGTCTTGCCCGGTGGCGCTTACGCGGGCCTACGTGTATTGTAGGTCGAGTAGCGTCAGCGCCACCCGACAATTAGAGGTTATCGCCGTTGCTCGCAATCACCTGCTTATACCAGTCGAACGATTTCTTCTTGCTGCGGTTCAGGGTGCCGTTACCTTCGTTATCTTTATCGACAAAGATAAAGCCGTAGCGTTTTTTCATTTCGCCCGTTCCGGCAGACACCAGGTCGATACAGCCCCACGGGGTATAGCCCATCAGATCCACGCCATCCTCCACCACCGCTTTTTTCATCTCGCGGATGTGTGCGGAAAGGTAATCGATGCGGTACTGGTCGTTCACCGTGCCGTCGCTCTCCTGCACGTCGATCGCGCCAAAGCCGTTCTCAACGATAAACAGCGGCAGCTGATAGTGATCCCAGAACCAGTTCAGAGAGTAGCGCAGCCCGACCGGATCAATCTGCCAGCCCCAGTCGGATTTCTGCACGTACGGGTTGGAGACCAGGCTCTTGCTCTCGTCGTAGTCCAGCGCCGGGTTATCTGCCGTCGCTTTGGTGGCGAAAGACATGTAGTAGCTGAACCCAATGTAATCCACGCAGCCCTGCTTCAGCGCGGCTTTATCTTCTTCGGTGATATCCAGCGCGAAGCCGCGACGCTCGAAGTAGTTGAGCAGATGCTGCGGATATTTGCCGCGCACGTGAACGTCGGTAAACCAGTAGCGACGGTGCATGGCGTTCATTGCCATCATCATGTCGTCCGGCGCACAGGTCAGCGGGTAGATGGGGCACATGGCAATCATGCAGCCGATCTGCAGCGACGGGTTAATCTCGCGGCCCGCCTTCACCGCCAGGGCGCTGGCCACCAGTTCGTAGTGCGCCGCCTGGAACATCACCGGCTCGCGGTCTTCACCCGGCGCGTACTTCAGCCCGGAGTTGGTAAATGGCGCAAAGTCTTCGTGGAAGTTGGCCTGGTTGTTGATCTCGTTAAAGGTCATCCAGTACTTCACTTTATGCTGGTAGCGCTCAAAAACGACCTTCGCGAAGCGGACAAAGAAGTCGATCAGCTTACGGTTGCGCCAGCCGCCGTATTCCGTCACAAGGTGGAACGGCATCTCAAAGTGGGAAAGCGTGATAACCGGTTCAATGCCGTACTTCAGGCATTCGTCGAACAGATCGTCATAGAATTTCAGGCCTGCCTCGTTCGGCTCCAGCTCGTCGCCTTTCGGGAAGATACGCGTCCAGGCGATGGAGGTACGAAAGCATTTGAACCCCATCTCGGCAAAGAGTTTGATGTCTTCTTTATAACGGTGGTAGAAATCGATAGCCTCATGGTTAGGGTAGTTTTTCCCCTCCTGCACGCCGTTGGTAATTTCACGCGGCACGCCGTGGGCGCCCGCGGTCATGACGTCGGCAACGCTTACGCCCTTACCGCCCTCTTTCCAGCCGCCCTCAAGCTGGTGCGCCGCAACGGCCCCACCCCACAGAAAATCTGCTTTGAATCCTGACATTCTCTTTCCCTCATTCTGCGTTATTTTCTGCAAAAACAATTACAGAAACCGGTTTCAGTTCGATGATGTGCAAAGGGGATATTCGTTGCAAGCAGATCGCCGAAACCGGTTTCATTTTCGTGAACGGAGTCAAGTTTGGCTGCATTTACGGGCTATACAGAAAAAAAGATCCCCACGTCCAGAATAGGCTCGCAAACGTTTGCCTGGACTGTTAGAATTGCGCCGATTTTTCTTACTAGCTATGCAATCGCGTGGGGATTTAAGCCGTGACCAACAAAACTTCTCTCAGCTACAAAGATGCCGGTGTTGATATTGACGCAGGTAATGCGCTGGTTGACCGAATCAAAGGTGTGGTGAAGAAAACCCGCCGCCCGGAAGTGATGGGTGGTCTGGGTGGATTCGGCGCACTGTGCGCGCTGCCGCAAAAATATCGTGAACCTGTTCTGGTCTCGGGTACTGACGGCGTAGGCACCAAGCTGCGCCTGGCGATGGATTTAAAACGTCACGACACGATCGGTATCGATCTGGTTGCGATGTGTGTGAACGACCTGGTGGTTCAGGGCGCAGAGCCGCTGTTCTTCCTCGATTACTACGCGACCGGCAAACTGGATGTGGATACCGCAGCCAGCGTCATTAACGGTATCGCCGAAGGCTGTCTGCAGTCCGGCTGTGCGCTGGTGGGCGGTGAAACCGCTGAAATGCCGGGCATGTACCACGGCGAAGATTATGACGTCGCGGGCTTCTGCGTCGGCGTAGTAGAAAAATCAGAAATTATCGACGGCAGCAAAGTGGCCGATGGCGATGTGCTGATCGCGCTGGCCTCCAGCGGCCCGCACTCTAACGGCTACTCTCTGGTGCGTAAAATCCTCGAAGTAAGCGGCTGCGATCCGCTGACCACCGAGCTGGACGGCAAACCGCTGGCCGACCACCTGCTGGCCCCAACCCGCATCTACGTGAAAAACGTGCTGGAGCTTATCGAGAACGTTGACGTTCACGCTATTGCTCACCTGACCGGCGGCGGCTTCTGGGAAAACATCCCGCGCGTGCTGCCGGACAACACCCAGGCGGTGATCGACGAATCCTCATGGCAGTGGCCGGCGGTCTTTAACTGGCTGCAAACTGCAGGCAACGTGAGCTCTCACGAAATGTACCGCACCTTTAACTGCGGCGTGGGCATGGTTATCGCCCTGCCGGCAAGCGAAGCGGATAAAGCGGTTAAGCTGCTGACCGAGAAAGGTGAAAACGCGTGGAAAATCGGTACGATTAAAGCCTCCGATTCCGAACAGCGTGTGGTCATTGAATGAAAAACATCGTGGTGCTCATTTCCGGCAACGGAAGCAATTTGCAGGCCATCATAGACGCCTGCAAACAGAAGAAAATCAACGGCACCATTCGGGCAGTTTTCAGCAACAAGGCCGACGCGTTCGGCCTTGAGCGCGCGCGGGAAGCGAACATTCCCGCTCACGCGCTGGAAGCCAGCCAGTTCGCCGGACGTGAAGCCTTTGACCGCGAGCTGGTGCAGGAGATTGACGCCTACGCGCCCGACCTCGTGGTGCTGGCGGGCTATATGCGTATTCTGAGCCCGGCCTTCGTCGAACACTACGCCGGTCGACTGCTGAATATTCACCCTTCCCTGCTGCCAAAATATCCCGGCCTGCATACCCATCGTCAGGTGCTGGAAAACGGTGACGAGGAGCACGGTACCTCCGTCCATTTCGTGACCGACGAGCTGGACGGTGGCCCGGTGATCCTGCAGGCGAAAGTCCCGGTCTTTGACGGCGACAACGAAGACGACGTGACCGAACGCGTGCAGACGCAGGAGCACGCCATTTACCCGCTGGTGGTAAGCTGGTTTGTCGACGGGCGTCTCGAAATGCGCGACGGCGCAGCCTGGCTGGACGGCGTGAAGTTGCCCCCGCAGGGTTATGCGGCCGAAGAGTAGTTTGCTATGTCGGGTGGCGCTTCGCTTACCCGATATTCCCTCCCCCAACCCGCTAAATTCCCCAACAAAAAAAATAACTGTCATACTTTTCTGGCACTGTTGGACATATCGTGGAAATGCTCGCCATAATAAGGACGAGACGGATTTACCACGTCCTGTGATTGAACTGGAGTGTGAGCTGTAATGGGTCAGGAAAAGTTATATATCGAGAAAGAGCTAAGCTGGTTAGCATTTAACGAACGTGTACTCCAGGAAGCGGCTGACAAAAGTAACCCGCTGATCGAACGCATGCGTTTTTTGGGCATCTATTCCAACAACCTGGATGAGTTCTACAAGGTTCGCTTTGCCGAGCTGAAAAGACGCATCATCATCAGCGAAGAACAGGGCTTAAACTCGCACTCGCGGCATCTGCTGGGCAAAATCCAGTCCCGCGTGCTGAAAGCCGATCAGGAATTTGACGGCCTGTATAACGAACTGCTGCTGGAGATGGCGCGCAATCAAATCTTCCTGATTAACGAACGTCAGCTTTCCGTTAACCAACAAAACTGGCTGCGCCACTACTTTAAACAGTACCTGCGCCAGCACATTACCCCGATTCTCATCAACCGCGAAACCGATCTGGTGCAGTTCCTGAAGGATGACTACACCTACCTGGCGGTGGAAATTATTCGCGGTGAATCCATCCGTTATGCCCTGCTGGAGATCCCGTCCGACAAGGTGCCGCGCTTTGTGAACCTGCCGCCGGAAACCCCGCGCAGACGTAAGCCGATGATCCTGCTGGATAACATCCTGCGCTACTGTCTGGACGACATCTTCAAAGGCTTCTTCGATTACGATGCGTTAAACGCCTACTCGATGAAGATGACCCGTGACGCCGAATATGACCTGGTGCACGAGATGGAGGCCAGCCTGATGGAGCTGATGTCCTCCAGCCTGAAACAGCGCCTGACGGCCGAGCCGGTGCGCTTTGTCTATCAGCGCGATATGCCGGACGCCATGGTGGAAATGCTGCGCGAGAAGCTGACCATTTCGCGCTATGACTCCATCGTGCCGGGTGGCCGTTACCACAACTTTAAAGACTTCATTGGCTTCCCGAACGTTGGCAAAGCCAATCTGGTGAACAAACCGCTGCCGCGCCTGCGTCATATCTGGTTCGATAAGTTCCGCAACGGATTCGACGCCATCCGCGAGCGCGACGTGCTGCTCTACTACCCGTACCACACCTTTGAACACGTGCTGGAGCTGCTGCGTCAGGCCTCGTTCGACCCGAACGTGCTGGCGATCAAAATCAACATCTACCGCGTGGCAAAAGATTCCCGCATCATCGACGCGATGATCCACGCGGCACACAACGGCAAAAAAGTCACCGTGGTGGTTGAGCTGCAGGCGCGCTTCGACGAAGAGGCGAACATTCACTGGGCGCGCCGCCTGACGGAAGCGGGCGTGCACGTGATCTTCTCCGCGCCGGGTCTGAAAATTCACGCCAAACTGTTCCTGATCTCGCGTAAAGAGGGTGATGACGTGGTGCGCTATGCCCACATCGGCACCGGGAACTTTAACGAAAAAACTGCGCGGATTTATACCGACTACTCGCTTTTAACCGCTGACGCCCGCATTACCAACGAAGTGCGCCGGGTGTTTAACTTCATCGAAAACCCGTACCGCCCGGTGAGCTTCGACTATCTGCTGGTCTCACCGCAGAACTCACGCCGCCTGCTGTACGATATGATCGATAAAGAGATCGCCAATGCCCAGAAAGGCTTGTCGTCCGGCATCACGCTGAAGCTTAACAACCTGGTCGATAAAGGGCTGGTGGACAGGCTGTACGCGGCGTCCAGCTCCGGCGTGCCGGTTAACCTGCTGATCCGCGGCATGTGCTCGCTTATTCCGGAACTGGAAGGCATCAGCGACAATATTCGCGTTATCAGCATCGTTGACCGCTACCTGGAGCACGATCGGGTCTATATTTTCGATAATGCGGGCGATAAACAGGTCTATCTCTCTTCGGCAGACTGGATGACGCGCAATATTGACTATCGAATTGAAGTCGCGACGCCGCTGCTGGATCCGCGTCTGAAACAGCGTATCCTCGACATTATCGAGATCCTGTTCAGCGATACGGTGAAGGCGCGCTATATCGACAAAGAACTCAGTAACCGCTACGTACCGCGCGGCAACCGCCGTAAAGTGCGGTCACAACTGGCGATTTACGACTATATCAAATCACTCGAGCAACCCGATTAACCTATGCCGATAAATGATAAGACCCCACGCCCGCAGGAATACGCCGCGGTCGATCTTGGCTCTAACAGTTTTCACATGGTCATCGCCCGTGAGGTGGATGGCGCGCTGCAGATCATCGGTCGTCTGAAGCAGCGCGTACACCTGGCGGATGGGCTTGATGAGCGCAGCATGCTCAGCGAAGAGGCGATGGAGCGTGGTTTAAACTGCCTGTCGCTGTTTGCCGAACGCCTGCAGGGCTTCTCGCCCTCCAGCGTTTGCATCGTGGGCACCCACACGCTGCGCCAGGCGCTGAACGCGCCGGAGTTCCTCAAGCGGGCCGAAAAAGTGATCCCCTACCCGATTGAGATCATCTCCGGTAACGAGGAGGCGCGTCTGATTTTCATGGGCGTTGAACATACCCAGCCGGAAAAAGGGCGCAAGCTGGTGATCGACATCGGCGGTGGTTCTACGGAGCTGGTGATCGGCGAAGACTTTGAGCCGCGCCTGGTGGAAAGCCGTCGCATGGGCTGCGTCAGCTTCGCGCAGATGTACTTCCCCGGCGGCACCATTACCCGTGAAAACTTCCAGCGGGCGAAAATGGCTGCGATCCAGAAGCTGGAGAATCTGGCCTGGCAGTACCGCATTCAGGGCTGGAACGTGGCGCTGGGCGCGTCGGGCACCATCAAGGCGGCGCATGAAGTGCTGCTGGCGATGGGTGAAAAAGACGGTTTTATCACGCCTGAACGCCTGACCCTGCTGACCGAAGAGGTGCTGAAGCATAAAAGTTTTGACGCCCTAAGCCTGCCGGGGCTTTCCGACGAGCGTAAGGCAGTCTTCGTGCCGGGCCTGGCTATTCTCTGCGGCGTGTTTGACGCCCTGGCGATTAAAGAGCTGCGCCTTTCCGACGGCGCGCTGCGTGAGGGGGTGCTGTATGAAATGGAGGGCCGCTTCCGCCATCAGGACATTCGCAGCCGCACCGCGCAGAGCCTGGCCAACCAGTACAACATCGACCGCGAGCAGGCGAAGCGCGTCCTGGAAACCACGGTGCAGATGTACGAGCAGTGGCAGGAGCAGAACCCCAAGCTGGCGCACCCGCAGCTTGCCGCGCTGCTGAAATGGGCCGCGATGCTGCACGAGGTGGGGCTGAACATCAACCACAGCGGGATGCACCGCCATTCAGCGTATATTCTGCAAAACAGCGATCTGCCCGGCTTCAACCAGGAGCAGCAAACAATGATGGCGACCCTGGTGCGCTATCACCGTAAAGCCATCAAGCTCGACGATCTGCCGCGCTTCACGCTGTTTAAGAAAAAGCAGTTCCTGCCGCTTATTCAGCTGCTGCGCCTGGGCGTGCTGCTGAACAATCAGCGTCAGGCCACCACCACACCGCCGACGCTGAAGCTGAAAACCGACGATCACCACTGGACGCTGAGCTTCCCGCACGACTGGTTCAGCCAGAACGCGCTGGTCCTGCTGGACCTGGAAAAAGAGCAGCAGTACTGGGAAGCGGTCACCGGCTGGATGCTCAAAATCGAGGAAGATAGCGCCGACGTCGCCGCGTAACGGCTCAGGCGTCCGCCGTGGACGCCTCTGCTTCCAGCAGTGACTCAAGCGGTGCCGGTCTGCCAATCAGATAGCCCTGCACATAATCAATGCCTAGCGCGTGCACCGCGCTACGTATCTCTTCGGTCTCGACATATTCCGCCACCACCAGCATCTTCTTCATGCGCGCCAGATGACAGATAGAGGCCACAATCTGGTAATCCAGACTGTTGTTGACGATATTGCGGATGAAATCGCCGTCGATTTTGAGAATGTCCGCATCCACGCTTTTCAGCCGCGCATAGCTCGCATAGCCGGTACCAAAATCATCGATCGCAATGCGTACCCCCATTTTCTGCAGCTGCCGCAGAATATGGAGCCCCTGCTCCGCGTTGCAGAAGGTGCTGCACTCCGTCACTTCAAAGATCAGCTGCCACGGCTCAATGGCATATTTCGCCAGCAGGCGACTCACCTCAAGCGGGAACTGCACCCGACACACCGTTGAAGGGGCCAGATTAATGGCAAAGCGCTGGCCGGGTAGCCTTTCGCGATGCGCGGCGAGGAAGCGCAGCGTATGCTCCAGCACCCACAAATCCACCCGCGAAGAGAGGCCGAACTCCTGGGCTATCGGCAGGAATTGTTCAGGGGAGATCAACAGCCCGTTTGCATCAGTCATCCGCAGCAAGACCTCATGATACCTATCGCCACGCAGGCCGCGTACGGGCTGAACGAGCAGCGTGAATGCGTTGTTATCCAGCGCACGCTGCAGGCGACTCATCACCGCGACTTTATCCTTCAGGCTACGCTGCAGATGGACGGCGCCGCGCTGCTGAAGATTTTCCGGGTGGTTAGAGGAGAGCGACAGATCGGCCACCACCCCCAGCTCACCCAGCACCAGATAGAGGTGGTTAACCGGCGAACGCACATAGCAGTAGCTCACCCCCACCTGCGGCTGCAGCGGCATGCCGTCCCAGACAAAGCGGAACTGCTTGATGTGTTCGTCCAGGGTTTCAATCCGCTGCTGGTGCGATTCGGCATTAAGGCGAACCGCCATGTCACAGCCCGTCAGGTGATAGACCTGCTCATTGGGCTGGAGCGTGCCGTTAATCCATTGCGCGAGCTGCTGTTTGTACTGAATGCGCAGTAACACGCCATAGTTACGGCCCAGAATTTCAAGCTCCGGAACGCGGAGTAAACAGAGCGCCGACCATGGGTTTTTCGCCAGATCGCGCGAGAGCGCCCGCAGGTTAGGCATATGCAGAACCGGGTCGAGCAGCGCCAGCCTGCGGGAGCGTTTGTTCACCGCCCGCTGCCGGGTCGCCAGCATCGACATATAAATCACCACAAACGAGAAGACCAGATAGCTGGAAGAGGTGATTGCCAGCTGAATGTCGTACCCCTGGTTCACGGGGATATAGCGGTAAAAATAGTGAATAGACACCAGCAGTATCGGGATCCAGATAAGCGAAATCAGCTTATAGCCAAAGCGCATCGCCCCCCAGAGCATCACCGGCATCAGCAGCGACAGGGTGTAGTTAGTGGTGAAAATCGAACTGTTTTCATTCATCGGCAGCAGCAGGAGCGAAAGCAGCCCGGCAAGCGCAATGGCCCAAATCAGAAACTCAGCGCGCGTCACCTTTTTGTCTATCTGGGTACGGATCTGCGAGATGAGGCTTTTGAGATAGCGCGGATGACGAATCAGGCGGATCAGCAGATAACTTAACGGCACGCCCGTCAGACCGCTGACCAGCAAGGCCTGATAGTTGATCAGCGTGCGAATGTTGAGGGGGTTAAGCCCTGCCAGGCTCTGGCGACTCTCGTACACGCCCAGATACACCGCAAACTGGAACAACAGCAGAAACAGCGTCGCGGGGCAGAAGGCCTGCCAGAAGATGCGCTGCGCCATCAGCCGTACGTCGCCGTACGCCGTCATATTGCGTCTGGGCGCAAACACCCGGTAGCCGCCCCAGCTAAGCACTATAGGGACAATAAAATGAAGCACGCCGGCGACGGTTTCAAACATCCCGACCGACGGGTAATAACGGATAAACAGCGACAACACGATCCCGGGAAGGGCTTCCAGACCAAAAAACATCATCAGCGAAAGCAAAAACGAGAGCGGTAAATAATAAAGTGCCGCTATCCCGTCGCCCAGGTGCGTGAACGTATTCGCCACGCTCAGTACGGGAAGTAAAACCACCGGTAAAATAAGCGGCAATACCCACCAGCGGTGTTGATTCTTTTTCAGGAAAGCAAAAATGTTCATAGATGCCCGGTTAAACCCCTTTTTCTCCAGAAGGAAAATAATGACAGGCATCCAACCTGACCTGGCGCCGCCCGGCGACGTGCGGGGCGAACGGTATGGAGGAGGGATTTTAAATATCAGGGCCGGGAATCCGTTGACATAAATCAAACTATTTTACGCAAATAAGCTTTGCACAGCGTTTTTTTGAAATAATTTTCTTCATATTATCAATATGGTAAATGCAAATATTAATTTCAATAACAATAATTAATGTAAACGTTGACGGTTATTTACACATGACGGAATTGACCCTCTCTTTCCGCTGTGCCTTAATATCCCCGTCGCCCAGAAGGGCATGCCCAGGAAAAAGAAGAGTGAGTCAGGCCACGCGTATGCGCAAACGACACCGTTTTAACACCCGGATGACCCGCATTATACTGCTCATCAGCTTTCTGTTTTTCTTTGGCCGCTTCGTTTACTCTTCCATCGGCGCCTGGTATCACCATCAGGACAAAATCCAGTCGCAGCAGTCCAGCCTGAATGTCGACGCCGCTGACCGCTAGCCCTGCGATGGGTTTTGCACCAGCCGAATAATCCCCGCGATCCCTTTGCTGAGGATCTTGTCCTGCCGCATCACGATGGCGAGCTGTCGCTGCAGCACGGGCGTGAGCGACATGACGCAGAGCCCTTCACGGTCAGCATCATGCTCAACCGCCATTCGCGGAACGATACTGTAGCCGAGCCCCACCCGAACCATACGCTTAATCGCCTCAATGCTGCCAAGCTGCATCACCGGCGCGATCGCTAACCCATTGGCCGCAAACCAGCCATCAATGAGCGCCCGGGTACCGCTGCCAGACTCAAAGGCGATCAGCGGCTGGGCATGGAGCGCCTCTGGGGTTAACTCCCTGAAAGCATCCTGCTGTTCCCGCGACGCGATAAAAACAAACTCCTCGTCCATCACCGGCATAACGTCCAGCGCTCTGCCGCTGACCGGCAGCGTCACCAGCCCCATATCGAGACGGTTCTCTTCGATGGCCCTGACGATGTCGAGGGTGTTGCCCGTTGTTACGCCCACCCGCAGGAGCGGATAGTCGCGGCGCAGCTGCTCCAGCAGGGGCGGCAGAAGATGGATACAGGCCGTCGCCCCCGTACCAAGAGTAATGGTCCCGCTGACATCGTGGCTGAACGCGCTCACGGACCGCAGGGTTTCGTCCACAACCTGCTGAATGCGCTCTCCGTGCACCAGCAGTGACTCTCCTGCCGCCGTGGCCTTAATGCCCCGCCCGGTACGCTCCACCAGCCGCGTTTGCAGAAACTGCTCCAGCTGACGTATTTGCAGACTAACGGCGGGTTGGGAAATGCCCAGCAGATCCGCCGCCGCCGAAAAGCTGCCGCGCTGGATCACCAGACGGAACGTCGCGAGATAGCCAAGGTTAAGCGTCGTCATTCAAAGTTTCTCTTATACAGCGCATAAGGTTGCAGGCCTGCCAGCACAATACCGCGCTCGCTATGCTCAGGACAACTGCATAACGGAATGAAAAACAATGGAAACACCTGCCCTGCCTCGTAGCCTTGCCCTTACTGCCGGATGTAATCAGCTTATCAACTGGGGGATCTCGTTTTATCTGCCCGGCACCTTTGCGCGGGCAATTTCAGCCGACCGGGGATGGTCAGCGCCGCAGATTTACCTCGGCCTGACGCTGGCGATGCTGGTGATGGCGGCGGTATCACCTTTTGTCGCCCGCCTGCTGGCACGCTTTGGCGGGCAGAAAGTGGTGATGGTCGGAACGCTGCTGATCGCCGCAAGCTGCGCCGGTATGGCGTATACCCGGACGCTGTCTGGCTGGTACGGCGCCTGGCTACTGTGCGGCATCGGGATGCGTCTGTCGCTGTATGATGCGCTGTTCGCCGCGCTGGTCAACCTCTACGGGCAGCAGGCGCGAAGAACGATCTCACGCGTCACGCTGGCGGGCGGGCTGGCGTCTGCCGTCTTCTGGCCGCTGGGCGATTGCCTGCTGCACATCATGAGCTGGCAGGACGCGTTACGCATTTATGCCCTGCTTGGCCTGCTGAGCGCAGCGCTGATCCGCACGCTTCCCCGGCAGCGGTTGACGGAAAACACAAAGGCCATCGCGCCGCCCCTGCGCAACGAGCGGCGTAACGCCTGGCTTTATGCGGCCTTCATCGCCCTTATCACCTTTGTCTCTAACGGCACCTCCACCCATCTGCCGGAGTTTATTGCCCACTTTGGCCTGCCGGTCGCCATCGGCATGCTGTGGGGGATCGGCCAGACGGGCGCGCGCTCGCTGGAGGTGCTGGCAGGCGGCCGCTTAACCCCCTTCAAACTCACGCTCTTCACCGCCCTCGCCATGCCGCTCTGCTTTATTCTGGGGATGAGCAGCCCCCTCTTTGCGTGGTGTGCGGCCGGGTTTGTGCTGGGCTACGGCGCCATCAACGGGCTGGTCACCATAGTAAAAGCCACGCTGCCACTGGAGCTGTTTTGCACGGAAAGCTATGCCCGCCGCACGGGTATGCTGCTTATCCCGGGCCAGCTGATGGCCGCAGCCGCACCGTTTGCCTATGCGTGGCTGAACAAAACGCTGGGGATCGCGGGTGCAATGGGAGTGTCGACGGGGTTAACGCTGGTGATTGCCGGGCTGGCGATAGCGATCGTGCGCCATCCCGGTAGGCAAACTGTATCGCACTGTATCCCGCGCGACGCGCTGACAAACGGGTACAAAACGCCCCCTCCGGCAAATATCTCCGATACATAAAAATGGTTTTCTTTCCCTGTTGTCATTCAGAACTGATGAGGAGAGAACCATGATTCGTCGTTACGCAATTTTACCCCTGCTCGTCCTGGCCTCTGTAACACATGCCCAGGCCACGCCGCTGGACAACCTGAGCGCCGCGGACGTTAACGGCCCCGCCGCCGTTGCCCCGCTGGCGCAGCCGCAACCGCCTGCAAAACTGATCGTCGATCCGCCGCTTGCCGGGCCGCTGAGCAAAGGCGCGGTGTTTATTCAGTACCGGGCCGAAAACCTGCGCATCGAGCCGGTATTCGGCCCCGAGGCACTCAAGGTGACCCCGCGCATCGGGCACATTCACGTGGTGGTGGACGGTGCGCCGTGGCACTGGGCTGACGCCAGCGGCGAGCCGGTGATCCTGGTGGGGCTGCCCGCCGGCAAGCACAAGGTAACGATCATCCTGGCTGACCCGACGCACAAGCCGCTCGACCACAAAACCATTGAATTCACCGTCCCGCCCCACGCGGCGATCCACCATTTTTAAGGAGTCTGAACATGAAAGCACTGTCTGTACTGACGGCGGGCCTGCTGGCGCTTTCTGCCAGCGCCTTCGCGGAAAATAAAACCAGCGTCGTGCTGGTGCACGGCGCGTTTGCCGACGGGAGCAGCTGGAATAAGGTGATAACCCTTCTGCAGAAACAACACGCAGAGGTCATTGCCGTCCAGCTCCCGCTCACCTCGCTTAATGATGATGTTGCCGCCACAAAACGGGCCATCGCCCGGGCGCACGGCGAGGTGGTGCTGGTAGGCCACTCCTGGGGCGGCACCGTTATTAGCGAGGCGGGCAACGATGCACGGGTAAAATCGCTGGTGTATGTGGCGGCGTTCGCGCCGGATTCCGGCCAGTCGACGGCGGATCGGGCAGGTAGCTTCCCTCCGCCGCCGGGTAGCGCGGGCATCGCTAAAACGGCGGACGGCTATTTATACCTGCCGACAGAAGCCGTCAGGAAGGACTTCGCGCCTGACGTGAAGCCGGGTGAACAAAACGCTATCGCAGCCACGCAGGGGCCGATCAAAGCCGATGCGTTTGGTGAAAAGGTGACTCACGCGGCGTGGCATGATAAACCGAGCTGGTTTGTGGTCAGCAAGCATGACCGGATGATCAACCCCGACCTGGAACGTGCGATGGCGAAGGCGATACATGCGAAAACCACCGAGGTGGCCGCGAGCCACGTGGCGATGGTGAGTCAGCCGGAGGCCATCGCCCGGACGATTGAGCAGGCGAGGCGGACGCACTGAGGACAATTCGCCCGGCGGCGCTACGCTTGCACGAACCTACGATTTCGTAGGCCGGGTAAGCGCAGCGCCTCCCGACAAGAAAGGCCGTCTCAGCCCCCCCTCTCTGCGGGATAATCGCGATTAATCCACGCGTGGTCCTCTTCCCAGGTGAACATCCATTTGCGCACCGGACCGGCCATCACGTTGAGGTAGTAGCTGTCATACCCCGCTATCGTCGCCACCGGATGATACCCCTTCGGCACCATCACCACGTCACGGTTGTAGACCGCCATACACTCATCCAGCGTTCTGTCGTCGGTGTAGACGCGCTGCATGCAGAACCCCTGCTCCGGGTTGAGGCGATGATAGTAGGTCTCCTCCAGGTAGGTCTCCTGCGGCGGGTTATCCGTGTCATGCTTGTGGCTCGGGTACGAGCTGGTACAGCCCTCGTTAGTCCAGACCTCCACCACCAGCAGGCTGTCGGCGGGCTTGTCTTCCGGCAGAATGTTGTGCACGTAGCGCTGGTTGTGCCCCTTGCCGCGCGCTTCAGCGTCGATATCCTGCGGGGCAATCAGCCGCGTCGGGTACGAGCTCTTGCCCGGCGCGGCGCAGACCGCCAGCTCCAGCGCCGTCAGCGCCTTCACCTGCACCGTCTCCTGCGGGGTAACGTACACTGCCCACGGTTTGATGCGCTCGAAGGGGCTCATCCGCTCGCCGATATCGTTAAACTGCGCGGAAGGAGTGGTGATAGAGGCGCGCCCGGCGACCAGCACCAGGCAGCGTTCTTCCCTGACGGCGGGCAGCGTCAGCGTCTGCCCCTCCTGCAGCTCATACGCCTCAAACCCGACGTACCCCCACCCTGCGCGTTCCGGGGTGACGGACTGAGTGCGCCCCTCCGCGTTCGGCTGCTGCCAGCGTGATAACAGACGTGACATGTCACCTCCTCAAATAAGCCCGGCGTCGCGCGCCAGGCGGCTCAGGTTGTTATACCCCAGACGAGCGTAGGTCAGCGGATGGGCAATCGCCGGATCCTGCTCGGCCTCCACCACCAGCCAGCCGCGATAGTCCTGCGCCTTCAGCAGACTCATGATCGGCGGGTAATCGACGCAGCCATCGCCCGGCACGGTAAACACGCCGCTCAGCACCGCATCGAGGAAACTGGTTTTGCGGTTTTTCACGTCCGCCAGCACGTCGGCGCGCACGTCTTTGCAGTGAACGTGGTTGATGCGCGACGCCCAGCGCTGCGCCACCGCCAGCGGATCGGCCCCGGCAAAGGTCAGGTGACCGGTGTCCAGCAGCAGTCCTACCGCCTCTCCGGTGTGGGTCATCAGGTTGTCCACGTCGTCGGCGGACTCAATCACCGTACCCATGTGATGATGGTAAGCAATCTGGACTCCCTGCTGCTGCGTGTAGCGGGCAAATTCGGTGAGCTTCTCGCCGTACTCCTTCCAGCGCGCCTGAGGGAAGCGCGGACGCAGATGCACCGGGGTCTGCTGCTCGCCGTGAATGCAGCCGCTCACTTCCGCAAAGACCAGCACCTTCGCCCCCAGCTCGCGCAGCAGCGTCAGGTGCGGCTGCACGGCGGCGATCTCCGCCTCTACGCTGCGCTCCAGCAGGCGGCCGGAGTACCAGCCGGAGACCAGCTGCAGGTCGTGGCGCTGCAAAATCGGGCCAAGCAGGCGCGCTTCACGCGGGAATTTGTTGCCCAGCTCAAAGCCAGCAAAACCGGCCTCTTTCCCTTCGCTCAGGCAGGTCTCCAGCGAGGTTTCCGCGCCGAGGGAAGGCAGATCGTCGTTCGTCCACGTCAGCGGGTTAATGCCTAATTGCACACTCATTGTTATCTCCATTATGCGTGTCCGCGCTCGCGCCACCAGGCGATAAGCTGCAGGTAGTTGTCCCGGATGCGCGCCACCAGTTGCGCATCGTCAATATCGTGCTTCAGCCACGCGCGGGAGGCGTCGCCAAACAGCGTGCGCCCCACGGCGAAGCCTTTAACCAGCGGCTGCCCCGCTGCGGCCTTGAAGCCCGCGCGCAGCTGTTCCGCCGGCGCGTCCAGACCGAGGATCACCACCCCGCGGCAGTGCGGGTCCCGGCGTTCGATAATCTCGCCGAGCGCCGTCCAGCCGTCGGCGGAAAGCGGCGGCAGCTTCCACCAGTCCGGGTAAATGCCCAGGTTGTAGAAGCGGGAGATAGCGCGCAGGTAGAGCTCGTCGCTGCGCGGCATGCTGGCGGGCAGGATCACCTCCAGCAGCAGCTCGTGCCCGGACCGGCAGCAGGCGTGGTACACCTCAGCGATTTTCTGCTCCTGCTCCAGACGCAGGCCGTGGGCGTCTTCCGGGTGGAAGAAGACCAGGCACTTCACCACGTGCTCCTGCGGCCAGCTGATAAGCTGGGTGCCGATATTGCCGTGCTCCATCTCCAGCGGGCGGGAGCCCGGCAGCTCAATGGGGCGACCAATCCACCACCCTTCCCCGGTGATCGCGTTCAGCGCGTCCTGACCAAAGGTGCCGTCGCACAGCAGGCCGGCTTTGCCCTCAAGCCCGGCGCGGCTCGCCGCCTCGCGGCTGGCCTGCAGGATCAGCTGCTTCAGCGCCGGAATGCGCTTAAGCGACGCGCCGCACTGCATCGCCATATCCTCAAGCTGGCTGCGGTGATCGAAGGCCATCACGCACAGCTCCGGCCATTCGCGGCGGCGGGTGGTCACCCGGTGGAGATGGTTAAGACGCGGGTCAAGATCCGGGCGCGGCACAACCGCAGCGCGGGAGAGATAGTCATCCAGCTCGATTTTGCTCGGCATCGCCGGGGCGCAGCCGTGGCGCGAGACCACCAGCGCGCCGCAGGCATTGGCGTAGCGGCACGCCTGCTCCCAGCCCTCGTCGTTCAGATAGCCGCGCAGCAGGCCGGACATAAACGCGTCCCCCGCCCCGAGAACGTTCAGCACCTCCACGCGCACGCCGGTCACCGTCAGGCCGTCGTCCAGCCGGGACGGAATGGCGTCGGTATAGACCGAGCAGCCCAGCGCGCCGCGCTTGCAGACCAGCGTTGCTTCACTGACGGCGCGCACCTGCCCCAGCGCCTGCAGGGTATCCGTGCTGCCGCCCGCAATGTGGAACTCCTCTTCGGTGCCGACAATGACGTCGAAGAGGTGCAGTACCTCCTGCAGCTCGCGGGTGACCTGGTCGGCGGCGATAAAGCGCGTTTCGCCGTCGCCTAAGGAGGTGAGCCCCCACAGCACCGGACGGTAGTCGATGTCCAGCACCGTGCGCACGCCGTGACGGCGGGCATAGCCCAGCGCCGTCAGCACCGCCTCGCGGGTCTGCGGATGAGAAAGGTGGGTCCCGGTGATGGCAAGACAACGTGCGGAGGCAATGTAGCTTTCGTCCACATCGCTGGCGGTAATCGCCATATCCGCGCAGTTATCGCGGTAAAAAATCAGAGGAAAGGTGTCCCGGTCTTTAATGCCGAGCAGCACCAGCGCCGTGAGGCGCTCTTTATCGGTAATCAGATGGCTGGTATCGCAGCCTACCTGGTTGAGCTCTTCGCGCAGGAAGCGGCCCATATGTTCATCGCCGACGCGCGCCAGCATCGACGAGCGCAAGCCCTGGCGCGCGGTGCCGTACGCCACGTTGCCGGAGGATCCGCCAAGGTATTTGGCGAAGCTCGACACGTCCTCCAGGCGGGCACCAATCTGCTGACTATAGAGGTCTACCGCCACGCGGCCCATGCATATCACATCAAACTGCTTTTCCACGTTGATACCTCATCAGACAATGTCGTTCACGTTCAGCCAGCGGCCTTCCCGGTGCGAAAGCGCAATCGCGTCCAGCACGCGCGACACCTTCCAGCCCTCTTCGAAGTCCGGCCACATCGGCGCGTCGGCGGCAATCCCGTCCACCAGGTCGCGCACCTCCACCGTTTTTTGATCGTTAAAGCCAATTCCGTGGCCTGCGCCCATGCAGAACGCGGCGTAGTCCGGGTGCGCCGGGCCGACGAGCAGCGTGCGGAACCCCTGACGGTTCACCGGATCGTCATGCAGATAGAGCTTTAGCTCCGCCATGCGCTCCTGGGTGAAGCTGATGGCGCCCTTCGTCCCGGTGATCACGTACGAGAGTCCCATCTTGCGGCCGCAGGCGACGCGGGAGGTTTCAATGACACCCTGCGCCCCGCCCGCGAAGCGCACCATCGCGTGGGCCTGATCCTCGTTTTCCACCGCAATCATCTCTGACGATCCGGCCTTCGCCGGGCGCGCCGGGACCACGATCTTCAGATCGCCGCAGACCTGCTCGATATCGCCCACCAGGTACTGAGCCATATTGACGATATGCGCCGCGAGATCGCCCAGCGCGCCCAGCCCGGCGGTCTCTTTAAAGCAGTGCCAGTGGATGGGCGACAGCGGGTCGGCCATGTAGTCTTCGTTGTGGGTGCCGTAGAAGTGGATCACATCGCCAATCTCGCCGCGGGCGATAATCTCCTTCGCCAGCTGCGCCGTCGGGTTCTTCATGTAGTTGAACCCCACCAGCGTTTTCACCCCGGCCCGCTTCGCGGCGTCGACCATCTCGCGCGCTTCGTGGGCGTTGAGCGCCAGAGGCTTCTCCGAGTAGACGTGCTTGCCGTGGCGGATCGCCTCCAGCGCCATCTCTTTATGCAGGTGGTTAGGTGAGCAAATATCCACCACGTCAATGGCCGGGTCGGCCACCAGCGCCCGCCAGTCTCCCGTTGAACGGTTAAAGCCAAACGCCCGGGCGCGCTCTGCCGCCAGCTCCGGCGTGACTTCCGCCACCATCTCGCGCACCAGCCTGCCGCGAAGGTTGAACACCGTCGGGGCCTGGGCATAGGCGATAGCGTGCGCCTTGCCGATATACCCGGTGCCAATCAATCCAATACGAACCTCTTTCATCACGATCCTCACAGTGCGCCGCGACGGCTCTTGGCGTAGGTATCAAACGCCACCGCCAGAACGATAATTAACCCGGTGATAATCTGCTGGTAGTAAGCCGAGACGTTCATCAGCACCAGGCCGTTAATCAGAATGCCCATAATGATGGAGCCGATAATGGTGCCGCCGATGCGCCCGTAGCCGCCCATCAGCGAGGTACCGCCGATCACCACCGAGGCGATGACGCGCAGCTCAAAGGAGATCCCGGCCACCGCCTCGGCGCTCCCCAGACGCGCGCTCAGGATGAAGCCCGCCAGCCCGGCCAGACAGCCGATCAGCACGTAGACGCTGACGAGCACGCGCTTGACGTTAACCCCCGCCAGGCGCGCCGCCTCCGGGTTGCCGCCGATGGCGTAGACGAAGCGGCCCCAGCGGGTTTTATGCAGCGCCAGATAGCCGCCGACGGCGACGATGGCGAAGATCCAGATCGGAATGGAGATGCCGAGCAGCTCGCCGCGTCCCCACCAGCGGTAGCCGGGGTCGAAACCGGCGATCGGTGCGCCGTCGTTGATCACCAGCGTCAGGCCGCGCCAGATGGTCATCCCGCCGAGGGTGACGATAAACGGCGGCAGGCGCAGGCGGGTGACGCCCAGACCGTGCAGGAAGCCAATCGCTGTGCCCATCGCCAGACAAATCCCCAGCCCGATCAGCCAGCTCATGCCGCCCCAGGCGTTCGGGTCGACGGTGGTGAAGTTATCGCCCTTAATGACGTACGCCGCGGTCATGGCGCACACCGCCAGAATGGAGCCCACGGAGAGGTCGATCCCGGCGGTCAGAATGACGAAGGTCATCCCCACGGCCATGATCCCGTAGATGGAGACTTCGGTCAGGATGTTGAAAATATTGCGTTCAGAGAAAAAGTTGCTGTTCTGCGACTGGAAGAAGATCAGCAGCAGGATCATGAAAATCAGCACCCCGAAGCGCTCGAAAAAGGCGATGGGATCGATGCGTCCGGCGCGTTTGACCGGGGCCTGCGTTTTAGAAATCATCTGCGTCATGAGAAACTCCGTTATGCCGCGTTCAGGGCGTTGTGGTTGATGGCCATCATCGTCATCAGCCGTTCTTCGTTAGCGTCGTCACCGTGGATCTCGCCGGTCACCCGGCCTTCGCTGAGGGTGATGATCCGGTCAGACACCGCCATCACTTCAGGCAGATCGGAGGAGATCACGATCACCGCCACGCCCTTTTTCGCCATGTCAAACAGCACCTGGTGCACTTCCGATTTGGTCCCCACGTCGATGCCGCGCGTCGGCTCATCAACGATCAGCACCCGCGGGTTGAGCGCCATGCAGCGCGCGAGGATCACCTTCTGCTGGTTACCGCCGGAGAGCTTGCGCACCTCCTGCGCGCTGTTGACCATTTTGATCTGCAGGGCCTGGCGATAGGACTCAATCAGATCGTCCTCTTTGCGGGTGTTCACAAACCAGCGCCACTGCAGCAGCGAGGAGAGGCACGAGAGCGACAGGTTGTCGCGAATCGACAGTCCCAGCACCGCCCCCTCTTTTTTACGGTCTTCGGGCACCAGCGCCACGCCCTGGTCGAGGGCATACAGCGGGTCGCGCGGCTGGTATGGCACGCCGTCCAGCTCAAAGCTCCCTGAGGTAAAGGCGTCTGCGCCAAACAGGCAGCGGGCCACCTCGGTGCGTCCCGCGCCCACCAGCCCGGCAATGCCCAGAACTTCCCCAGCGTGGACGTGGAAGCTGATGTCGTGCAGGGCGATGCCGTGCGGATCCAGCGGCGGCTTTTCGCGGCTCAGCCCCTTCACCGCCAGGCGGACGGGTTTGTCTTGATGATGGGTTTCGCTGGCGGGGCGACGGTTAAAGGCCACGTCGCGCCCGACCATCAGGCGGATCAGCTGTTCGACGTTGGTCTCCGCCACCGCGCCGGTACCGGTGAAGCGGCCGTCCTGAAATACGGTGAAGCGATCGCAGAGCTGGAAAACTTCGTGCAGGCGGTGGGTAACGTAAATAATGCTCACGCCGCGGTTTTTAAGCTCCCGCACCACGCGGTGCAGGCTTTCCACCTCGCTATCGCTCAGCGCGGCGGAAGGTTCGTCCATGATGATCAGGCGAGCGTTGAGGGTCAGCGCCCGGGCTATCTCCACCATCTGCTGCTGGGCAACGCTCAGACGGGCGACCGGCGTGGTCGGCGCAACATTTAGCTGCAGGTAATCGAGAATGACCTGCGCCTCCTGGTTTACCGCCCTTTCGTCGACAATCAGGTTCCGTTTACGCGGCTCGCGCCCGAGAAACATGTTTTCCGCGACGGTCATGTTGGGCAGCAGGTTGAATTCCTGATAGATGGTGATAATGCCCTTGTTCTGCCGTTCCACCGGAGAGTCGTCCACCGGCAGCATTTCGCCGTTGAACCAGATATCCCCGCGGGTTTGCGGCTGCGCGCCCGCAAGCGCCTTCAGCAGCGTGGATTTACCCGCCCCGTTTTCCCCCAGCAGGGCGTGGATCTCCCCCGCGCCGACGGTCAGCTGGGCGCTGCTTAGCGCCCAGACGCCGGAAAAGCTTTTTGCCAGGTCGGTCACTTTCAGTAAGGGTTGCGACATCGGTCTGCTCCTCCTCATGTTGAGCCGCCAGAGGCGGCTCGGGACATATCAGTTACCGGCCTCACCGATACGCTCAGCCTGCTGCAGGTTCTCTTTGGTGATCAGCGTTGGCGGGTAGTCGGCCCCGGTGATGGCTTTCTTCTCGCGCACGTTGGCCACCAGCTGGCTCATCGCCGTCTGCACCGCAAAGCCGGGACGCTGATCCGCCGTGACCGCCAGCCAGCCGTCGCGCACGCGGGCCAGCGCTTCCGGCACCGCATCAAAACCGGTCACGAGGATTTCACCCGGCTTCACGCCCTGGCTCTGCAGGGCTTCAATCGCGCCCAGCGCCATATCGTCGTTGGCGGAGAGGATCACCTGCGGGCGTTTCGGTAGCGAAGGCAGAACACTTTCGACGATGCGCATCCCTTCAGAACGCATCCAGTTGCCGGTCTGATCGGCGACGATCTTGTACTTATCCCCGCCCGCCTTCAGGCTGTCGCGGATCCCTTTGGTGCGTTCAATATTGGAAGAGGAACCCGGCTGGCCGGTGAGCAGGATGATCTCTGCCCCGTCGGGGAATTTGGTTTTGACGAAGTCGCCAATCGCCTGGCCGCCTTTGTAGTTGTTGGCGCCAAAGTGGGGCACTTTTTTCTGGCTGTCGACGGAGCGGTCAAGGGTGACCACCGGCAGTTTTGCATCCTGAATTTCATCCACCGCGCTGGAGACCGCGTTCACGTCGTTCGGGGAGACGATAAAGCCCTGCGCCCCGCGGGTGATGGCGTTTTCCAGGTCAGCCACCTGCTTGGGTGAACTGCCCTGCCCGTCCAGTACCTGAAGCTTCACGCCCATCTCTTTCGCGGCTTTCACCGCCGTACGCTGCATGTGAACCTCAAACGGCATGGCCAGGTTTGGCGTACTGAAAACAATCTGCTCGTTTTCGGCGAGGGCGGCCCCGGACGTCATTGCGATGAGGGCGGCTAAGATCAGTTTTTTCATTATTATGTCTCTCTGTGTAGGGTTGTTGTGTTTAGAGGACGATCTCGCGCTGGCTACGCAGCGACTCCAGCGCTTTATCCGCGAGGTACAGCGCACGTTCACCATCATCGCCGCTGCAGTCAGGCACCGCTTCGCCGCGCAGGACCGCAACAAAGTGTTCCCATTCCGCGGCGTAAGCGGATTTGTAGCGCTGCAGGAAGAAGTGTTCCGGCAGCGCGCTGGTGCAGCCCTGTTTGCCGTAGTGCTGCACCTGGTTTTCCAGAATATTGCCGGCGCACAGCAGCCCTTCGGAGCCGTGCAGCTCCAGGCGCTGGTCGTAGCCGTAAGAGGAGCGGCGGCTGTTGACGATGGTCGCCATCGCGCCGGAGGCATATTTCAGAACGATAAACGCGGTATCGATATCCCCCGCCTCGCCAATCGCCGGATCCACCAGGTTACTGCCCTGGGCATACACCGACACCGGCTCTTCGCCCATGATGAAACGGGCCATGTCGAAGTCGTGAATGGTCATATCGCGGAACATGCCGCCGGAGACGCGCACGTACTCGGCGGGCGGCGGAGACGGGTCGCGGGAGATGATCAGCAACGATTCCGGCTTGCCGATGCGCCCGGCCTGGGCATCGGTTTTCACGCGGCGGAACTGTGGGTCAAAGCGGCGGTTAAAGCCGATGAACAGCGGCACGTCGTACTCTTTAACCACTTTCAGGCAGTCGCGTACGCGGGCGAGGTCGAGGTGTACCGGCTTTTCGCAGAAGATAGCCTTGCCGTGGCGGGCGGCCATTTCAATCAGATCCGCGTGGGTGTCGGTGGCGGAGGCGATCAGCACGGCGTGAACGTTAGGGTCGGTCATCGCCTCATCCACGCTCTGCTGGCGGGCCTGATAGTGTGCGGCGAGACGGGTGGCAAATTCCTGATTCGGGTCAACCACGGACCAGAGCGTGGTCGCGCCGTGGCTGGCGATGTTAGCTGCATGTACCTGGCCAATTCGGCCAGCGCCCAGTAAAGCAATGTTAAACATAACGGCTCCCGGTGTTGGTGAATGCTGTGAACTAACGACCCTATAAATAAAACATTTATTTCATTTTTATAAATAGTGAAAATTATGTTTTTGAGTGCGGGTTAACACTTTTGAGATGTATGAGATAATTTTTGTTATCAATCTCACAACATGAAAGAAGGTACTGCTCACCCCTCACCCCGGCCCTCTCCCCAAAGGAGCGAGGGAGAAAAGAGTGCACCAACCCATCCCCTCTCCACTTTTGGGAGAGGGTTAGGGTGAGGGGAAAATGAAATGAAAATTTCGTTAAGACAGTAAAACTCAATACTGACGGGCTTTTTTCACCTGCGCCTGCGTTTGCTCCGCGGCCTCACGCACGGCAGACGACTCTGCCACCTGCGCGTCACCGGTTCGCCACCACGAGGCGTAGTCATGGGTCATGGTCTTCGGCAATACCTTGATGTCCAGCAGCGTCGGGCCCGGATGGGCGCGTGACGCCTCAAGCGCCGCCAGCAGGCTCTGCTCGTCGTTCACCCGCCACGCGCAGCAACCGTAGCTTTCCGCGTTTTGCGCAAAGTCGACCTTCACCAGCGGCCCGTCAAGCCGCCCGGTTTCCGGGTTGCGATGGCGATTTTCCGTGCCAAAGCTGCCCATTCCGTGACCCATCTGCAGGTTGTTAATGCAGCCGAAGCTGGCGTTATCAAACAGCAGAACGGTGACCTTAATGCCCTCCTGCACCGCGGTTTGCAGCTCGGAGTGCAGCATCATGTAGGAGCCATCCCCCACCATGGCGTAAACCGGCTGCCCGGGGCGGGCGAGCTTCGCGCCGATGGCCGCCGCAATCTCGTAGCCCATGCAGGAGTATCCGTACTCCAGGTGATAGCTGTCCGGCGTTTTGACCTGCCAGAGGCGCTGTAAATCTCCCGGCAGCGAACCGGCCGCGCCCACCACGATGGCGTTATCTTCCACATGCTGATTGATCAGCCCCAGCACCCGCGTCTGGGTCAGGCGGGTGTTGAGCGTCTCGCCGTATTCCGTCAGCTGCGCGTCCAGATGCCCCGCCACTTCGGGCGCGTCGTCCGGATGCCACTGGCGATCCCACAAGCGGCGGCACTCATCGCGCCACGCGGATTTAGCCTGGGCGATCGCCTCTCCCCAGCCGCTGCGGTAATCGCCGAGCGCGTGGGTTAAGGCCTGCAGCCCGGTTTGGGCATCGGCAATCAGCGCGGTGGCGTCCAGCTTCAGGGCGTCAAACTCGGCCACGTTCAGCAGCAGGAATTCGACGTCCGGGTGGGAAAAGAGCGCCTTGGAGCCGGTGGTAAAGTCGGTCAGGCGCGTGCCGACGCCAATCACTAAGTCAGCCTGTGGCGCGAGCTGGTTGGCGGCCATTCCGCCCGTCACTCCTACGCCGCCGAGGTTAAGTGGGTGGTCACTTACCAGCGCCCCCTTCCCGGCCTGCGTTTCGGCAAACGGCAGCTGCAGCGTCTCGACAAATTCGCGAAACGCCTCATGCGCGCCGGAGTAACGCACGCCGCCGCCGCACACCACCAGCGGACGGCGCTTGCGGGCGATCAGCGTCCGCGCCTGCGCCAGTCGCTGCGGATCGGGCGGACGGCGTTCGATGTGGTGCACCCGACGCGCGAAGAAGCTTAGCGGGTAGTCCCACGCTTCCCCTTGCACGTCCTGCGGCAGACAGAGGGTCACCGCTCCGGTATCTGCGGGGTCAGTAAGCGTTCGCATCGCGCTTAGCATGGCGCTCATGAGCTGCTCGGGGCGGTTGATGCGGTCCCAGTAGCGGGAAACCGGACGGAAGCAGTCGTTGGTGCTGATGCTGAGATCGTGATACTGCTCAATCTGCTGCAGCACCGGGTCCGGCTGGCGGCTGGCGTAGATATCGCCCGGCAGCAGTAAAAGCGGGATGCGGTTCGCCGTGGCGGTGGCCGCCGCCGTGACCATATTGGCGGCGCCCGGCCCGACCGAGGAGGTGACGGCAAAAATGCGCTGGCGGCGGTGCTGTTTGGCGAAGCCCGTCGCCATGTGGGCAATGCCCTGCTCGTTGCACCCCTGCATGATTTTCAGATGACCGGGATCCTGCTCCAGCGCCTGGCCAATACCCAGCACGTTGCCGTGCCCAAAGATCGTCGCCACGCCCTCCACGAAGGGCGTTTCGTTGCCGTCAACGCTGACGTACTGTTGATTCAGGAACCGGACCAGCGCCTGGGCCATGGTCATACGTTCGGTTTGCATAATGCCTCCTGTCAGCCCAGCGTCGGCATGGAGAACGCAGCGCCTGTCTCCTGCTGCATTTCCGGCCAGCGCGCGGTGATGGTTTTCATTCGGGTGTAGAAACGCACGCCGTCGTTGCCGTGCACGTTGAGCGCGCCAAAGATGGAACGCTTCCAGCCACCGAAACTGTGGAATGCCATCGGCACCGGGATCGGCACGTTGACCCCCACCATGCCCGCCTGCACCTCTTCGCAGAAGCGGCGCGCGCAGCCGCCGTCACGGGTGAAGATCGCCGAGCCATTACCATATTCATGGCGGTTAATGAGGTCCACCGCGCTGGCGTAATCTGCTACCCGCACCACAGAAAGCACCGGGCCAAAAATCTCTTCTTTATAGATGGTCATCTCCGGTGTGACGTTATCAAACAGCGTCGGCCCGACGAAGTAGCCCTGCTCGTGGCCCTTCACGCTGAAGCCGCGCCCGTCCACGCGCAGTTTCGCCCCCTGCGCTTCCCCGCTGTCGATATAGCCCAGCACCTTGCTGCGGTGCGCGGAGGAGATAAGCGGCCCCATTTCGTTTTCCGGTGTCTGGTCCAGCCCCGGCCCGACGCGCAGCGCTTCAATCTGTTTTTCCAGCCGGGTGCAGAGGTCATCGGCGGTTTTATCCCCCACCGCCAGTACCACTGAAAGCGCCATGCAGCGTTCCCCCGCCGCGCCGTAGGCCGCGCCCATGATGGCGTTGGTCGCCATCTCCATGTCGGCATCCGGCATTAAAATGCAGTGGTTTTTCGCGCCGCCCAGCGCCTGACAGCGCTTACCGTGGGCGGAGGCGGTCTGGTAAATGTATTCGGCAATCGGCGTGGAGCCGACAAAGCTCACCGCCTGTACGCGCGGGTCGGTCAGGAGCACGTCAACGGACTCTTTATCCCCCTGCACCACGTTGAAGACGCCGTCCGGCAAGCCTGCCTCTTTTAGCAGCTGCGCCAGCGCGAGCGCGAGAGAAGGGTCTTTTTCCGACGGCTTCAGCACGAAGGTATTCCCGGTCGCCAGCGCAATGGGAAACATCCACATCGGCACCATCGCCGGGAAGTTAAACGGCGTGATCCCGGCGCAGACGCCGAGCGGCTGCATCAGGGAGTGGCTGTCGACGCCGGTACCGACGTTCGCAGAGTGTTCACCCTTTTGCAGATGCGGGATACCGCAGGCAAATTCCACCACTTCCAGACCGCGGGTCAGTTCGCCCACCGCGTCGGAGAAGACCTTGCCGTGCTCTTCGCTGATGATGCGGGCCAGGCGCGTCATGTTCTCTTCCAGCAGCGCCTTGAAGCGGAACATCACGCGCGCGCGCTTAAGCGGAGCCTGGCGCGCCCACGCGGGAAACGCCTGATGCGCGGCGGCAATCGCCTGCTCCGTTTCCTGCGCCGTACTCATCACCACCTGGCGGATCTGCTCGCCGGTGGCCGGGTTGAAGATCGCCTGAACGCGCTGGCCTGAACCGGTGACACATTCGCCGTGAATAAAATTCGCTACCGTCTCCATCCTTAACCTCTCGCTGTTGATACGTGACTGTTACCTGAACGCTGTGTACTGGACACTATATATGAAACAAATATTCCATTTTAAGTTGAAATAAAATAAATGATGATTATTGTGATCAAGGATGGATTTTTATGTTAACAGCCAGCAACACTGACGCTGCGTGCGCTATTAAGGGATTTCGGGCGAGGAAATGACTGAAGCTTCTGTTTCATTTTTGCTGCCAGATGGATGGCCGACATTTAAAAGACGCGGTTTTGCGTTTAGAATCATCAGACTGTATTTGGGGGATAACATGACGACAGCAACCAGCCTGAACGAACTGCAGCAGCAAATCCGCGATCGCTACGATAGCCTGAGCAAGAGGCTGCAGCAGGTCTCCCGCTACGTGCTGGATAACACCAACAGCGTGGCCTTTGATACGGTTGCCGTCATTGCCGAGCGAGCCGACGTGCCGCCTTCGACGCTGATCCGCTTTGCCAACGCCTTTGACTTCACCGGTTTCAACGAAATGAAACAGCTGTTTCGCATGAACCTGGTGGAGGAGACTGCCAGCTACAGCGACCGCGCGCGGCTGTTCCGCGAAATGGAGAGCGAGGCCGTGCCGGAAACGCCTCTCGATATTCTGCAGGAGTTCGCCCGCTCGAACGCGCAGGCGCTGCAGCAGCTGGCCGCCCGCGCCGAGCCGGAAATGCTGGAGCGCGCGGTACAGCTGCTGGCCGACGCCGACACTATCTACATCGCCGGACTGCGCCGCTCGTTTAGCGTCGCTGCCTACCTCACCTACGCCCTGAGCCACCTGGAGTGCCGCCCTATCCTGCTCGACGGCATGGGCGGGATGCTGCGCGAGCAGATCAGCCGCATTAAGGCGCGCGACATCGTGGTGTCGATCAGCTTCTCGCCGTACGCGGAAGAGACGGTGATGGTCAGCGAAACCGCCGCCAGCGTCGGCGCCCGGCAGATCGTGATTACGGACAGTCAGATAAGCCCCCTGGCAACGTTCAGCGATCTCTGCTTTGTGGTGAAGGAGGCACAGGTGGATGCGTTCCGGTCTCAGTCGGCAACGCTGTGCCTGGTGCAGTCGCTGGTGGTGGCGCTGGCGTATCGGTTGGGTGAAGGGAAATAAGGCAATAAAAAACCCCCTGCGCAGGCAGAGGGTTTGGGTGTTAATTCATAGGGAAATCATTCCCATTCAATCGTAGCCGGTGGCTTACCGCTGATGTCATATACGACTCGCGATATCCCATTGACTTCGTTGATTATTCTGTTAGACACGCGGCCTAAGAAGTCATACGGCAGGTGCGCCCAGTGCGCGGTCATGAAGTCGATGGTTTCCACCGCACGCAGGGAGACAACCCAGTCGTACTTACGGCCATCGCCCATGACGCCGACGGAGCGAACCGGCAGGAACACGGTGAACGCCTGGCTCACTTTGTTGTACAGGTCAGCTTTGTGCAGCTCTTCGATGAAGATCGCGTCCGCGCGACGCAGCAGGTCGCAGTACTCTTTCTTCACTTCACCCAGCACGCGCACGCCCAGACCCGGCCCCGGGAACGGGTGACGGTAGAGCATGTCGTACGGCAGACCCAGTTCCAGACCGATCTTACGCACTTCGTCTTTGAACAGCTCGCGCAGCGGCTCAACCAGCCCCATCTTCATCTCTTTCGGCAGGCCGCCCACGTTGTGGTGAGATTTGATGACGTGCGCTTTACCGGTTGCGGAAGCCGCAGACTCGATCACGTCCGGGTAGATGGTACCCTGCGCCAGCCACTTCACGTCTTCCAGCTTCAGCGCTTCTTCATCGAACACTTCGACGAAGACGCGGCCGATGATCTTACGTTTCGCTTCCGGATCGTTCTCGCCTTTCAGCGCGTCCAGGAAGCGCTGCTCGCCTTCCACGTGAACGATGTTCAGACCGAAGTGGTCGCCGAACATGTCCATGACCTGCTTCGCTTCGTTCAGACGCAGCAGACCGTTGTCCACGAAGACGCAGGTCAGGTTTTTGCCGATGGCGCGGTGCAGCAGCATCGCGGTGACGGAGGAGTCCACGCCGCCGGAGAGGCCGAGGATTACTTTGTCATCGCCAACCTGCTGGCGGATACGCTCAACGGCGTCGTCGATGATTTTTGCCGGGGTCCACAGGGCTTCACACTGGCAGATGTCACGCACGAAGCGCTCCAGCATGCGCATACCCTGACGGGTGTGGGTCACTTCCGGGTGGAACTGCACGCCGTAGAAGCGTTTTTCTTCGTTCGCCATGATGGCGAACGGGCAGCTTTCGGTGCTGGCAACGGTCACGAAGTCGGACGGGATGGCGGTAACCTTGTCGCCGTGGCTCATCCACACGTCCAGCAGCGGCTTGCCGTCTGCGGTCAGGGAGTCTTCGATACCGCGCACCAGCGCGCTGTCGGTGACAACTTCAACCTGCGCGTAGCCGAACTCACGCTCGTTAGAGCCTTCTACATGGCCGCCCAGCTGCATCGCCATGGTCTGCATGCCGTAGCAGACGCCGAATACCGGCACGCCCGCTTCGAACACGTACTGCGGCGCGCGCGGGCTGTTCTCTTCGGTGGTGCTTTCCGGGCCGCCGGACAGGATGATGCCGCTTGGATTGAATTCGCGAATCTGTGCTTCCGTGACATCCCACGCCCACAGCTCACAGTAAACGCCCAGTTCACGCACGCGGCGCGCGACCAGCTGAGTGTACTGAGAACCGAAGTCCAGGATGAGAATGCGATGTTTATGAATGTTTTCCGTCATTGACGCTAATTCCGAGGCAAGTGAAACAAAACAAAGCGCCCGGCAGAAGCCGGGCGCGGAAACTTATCAGGAGCCCAGACGGTAGTTCGGGGACTCTTTGGTGATCGTCACGTCGTGAACGTGGCTCTCCTGGATACCCGCACCGCTGATGCGTACGAATTCCGCTTTGGTACGCAGCAGGTCAATGGTACCACAGCCGGTCAGACCCATACAGGAACGCAGGCCGCCCATCTGCTGGTGAATGATCTCTTTCAGACGGCCTTTATAGGCCACGCGGCCTTCGATACCTTCCGGTACCAGTTTGTCAGCAGCGTTATCGGTCTGGAAGTAACGGTCAGAGGAACCTTTGGACATCGCGCCCAGGGAGCCCATCCCACGGTAAGATTTGTAAGAACGGCCCTGGTAGAGTTCGATTTCGCCCGGGGATTCTTCGGTACCAGCGAGCATGGAGCCTACCATTACGGCAGCAGCGCCCGCGGCGATGGCTTTAGCGATGTCGCCAGAGAAGCGGATACCGCCGTCAGCGATAACCGGAATACCGGTGCCTTCCAGCGCTTCAACCGCGTCAGAAACCGCGGTAATCTGCGGAACGCCCACGCCGGTCACGATACGGGTGGTACAGATGGAGCCAGGGCCGATACCCACTTTCACCGCGCTGCAGCCGGCGTCAGCCAGCGCGCGAGCGCCTGCGCCCGTCGCCACGTTGCCGCCGATGATCTGCAGGTCAGGGTATTTTGCACGGGTGTCGCGAATACGCTGCAGCACGCCTTCGGAGTGGCCGTGAGAGGAGTCAATCAGCAGGACGTCAACGCCCGCCGCCACCAGCGCGTCAACGCGCTCTTCGTTACCTGCACCTGCGCCTACGGCAGCGCCGACGCGCAGACGGCCATGCTCGTCTTTACAGGCGTTCGGTTTACGTTCTGCTTTCTGGAAATCTTTAACGGTGATCATGCCGCGCAGGTGGAAGTTCGCATCCACAACCAGCGCTTTCTCAACGCGTTTTTCGTGCATTTTCGCCAGCACCACGTCGCGAGTTTCGCCTTCGCGGACGGTCACCAGACGCTCTTTTGGCGTCATGTAGACGCTGACAGGCTGGTTCAGGTCAGTCACAAAGCGCACGTCACGACCGGTGATGATGCCCACCAGTTCATTGTCTTCGGTCACTACCGGGTAGCCGGCAAAGCCGTTACGTTCGGTCAGGGCTTTCACTTCGTGCAGGGTAGTGGTTGGCAGAACGGTCTGAGGGTCGGACACGATGCCGGACTCATGCTTCTTCACGCGGCGAACTTCTTCCGCCTGACGCTCGATAGACATGTTTTTGTGGATAAAGCCAATGCCGCCTTCCTGTGCCAGGGCGATAGCCAGGCGCGCTTCAGTCACGGTGTCCATTGCCGCGGAGAGCATAGGAATGTTCAGACGAATGGTTTTCGTCAACTGCGTGCTGAGGTCGGCAGTATTCGGCAGAACGGTGGAATGAGCGGGAACGAGGAGGACGTCGTCAAACGTCAGTGCTTCTTTAGCGATACGTAGCATGGGCAATATCTCTGACCTGGGTGGTTAAATATTGCCGTGGCATTATACAGAGCGTAACCGATTGCATCTACACTTTTTTGAAAAAATGCTTGCGAATGCCTCTCAGCAGGTTACTATCGACTGAATAACTTGCTGATTTAGAATTTGATCCCGCTCACATGTTATCCTCTCAATCCCCCTCAATTTATACCGTCAGCCGCCTTAATCAGACGGTGCGTTTGCTGCTTGAGCAGGAAATGGGGCAGGTCTGGATCAGCGGTGAAATCTCAAACTTCACGCAGCCGTCTTCCGGACACTGGTACTTTACCTTAAAAGACGACACCGCCCAGGTGCGTTGTGCGATGTTCCGCAACAGCAACCGTCGCGTGACGTTCCGTCCGCAGCACGGCCAGCAGGTTCTGGTTCGCGCCAATATCACCCTGTATGAGCCGCGCGGCGATTATCAAATCATCGTTGAGAGCATGCAGCCCGCGGGCGAAGGCCTGCTGCAGCAAAAGTATGAACAGTTAAAGGCGAAGCTCTCTGAAGAGGGACTTTTCGACCAACAGTTCAAAAAGCCGCTGCCCTCGCCTGCCCACTGCGTGGGTGTCATCACCTCGAAAACCGGTGCCGCCCTGCACGACATTTTGCACGTACTGAAGCGTCGCGATCCTTCCCTGCCCGTCATTATCTACCCGACCGCCGTTCAGGGTGACGATGCGCCAGGCCAGATTGTACGCGCCATTGAACTGGCAAATGCGCGTAAGGAGTGTGACGTGTTGATCGTCGGGCGCGGCGGCGGCTCGCTGGAAGACCTGTGGAGCTTTAACGACGAGCGCGTGGCGCGGGCAATCTTTGCAAGCGAGATCCCCGTGGTGAGCGCCGTCGGGCATGAAACGGACGTAACAATCGCGGATTTTGTTGCGGATCTGCGTGCGCCTACGCCGTCCGCGGCGGCGGAAGTGGTGAGCCGTAACCAGCTGGAGCTGCTGCGTCAGCTTCAGAACGGCCAGCAGCGTCTTGAGATGGCGATAGACTACTTCCTTGCCAACCGTACCCGCCGCTTTACCCAGCTTCATCACCGTCTTCAGCAGCAGCACCCGCAGCTTCGTCTGGCGCGTCAGCAGACCGTGCTGGAACGCCTGCGTCAGCGCATGAACTTTGCGCTTGATAATCAGCTTAAGCGCGCGGTGACGCGCCAGCAGCGTGTGACCCAGCGCCTGAACCAGCAGAATCCGCAGCCGAAAATCTATCGTGCGCAAACGCGCATTCAGCATCTGGAATATCGTCTGGCAGAGACTCTCCGGGCGCGCCTGAGCACCACACGTGAGCGTTTTGGCAACGCGGTGACCCATCTGGAAGCCGTCAGCCCCCTCTCCACGCTGGCGCGCGGCTATAGCGTAACGACGGCAGCGGACGGCAAAGTGCTGAAGCAAACCAAACAGGTGAACACCGGTGACGTTCTTACCACCCGCCTGTCTGACGGCTGGGTGGAAAGCGAAGTGAAATCAATTAAACCGGTGAAAAAGACGCGTCAGCGCAAAACCGGATAATTCTTCGCCGGTTACTTACTATACTGCTGCTATTCCCTTTTTTAATAAGGAGAGCAGCATGTCCCATCTTCGTAGCGTTATTCCCCCTTATATTCTTCGTCGTATTATCGAAAGCGGTTCCGAACCGCAGCAGCGCTATGCCCGTCAGACCTTAACCCACGTCCAGACGCTGATGGCGCATATGCCGGGCAAACCCGCCGCGCCGCACGTGAATAAAGCCGGTCAGCTTGAGCGCGATATCTACGATGCGAAACAGACCCAGGAGCTGCCGGGTACCCAGGCGCGTTACGAGGGCCAGCCGTCGAATGGCGATGTGGCCGTGGACGAGGCGTACGATTATTTGGGTATCACCCATGATTTCTTCTGGAAAGAATATCAGCGCGATTCGCTCGATAATAAGGGGCTGATTTTGACCGGCACCGTTCACTATGGCCGGGAATATCAGAACGCCTTCTGGAACGGTCAGCAGATGGTGTTTGGCGACGGCGACGGGGAGATCTTTAACCGCTTTACGATTGCCATCGACGTGGTGGCGCACGAGCTGAGCCACGGCGTCACCGAGACCGAAGCCGGGCTAATCTATTTTGAACAGTCGGGCGCGCTGAATGAGTCCCTGTCAGACGTGTTTGGTTCGCTGGTGAAACAGTACCATCTCAAGCAAACCGCCGATAAAGCAGACTGGTTGATTGGTGAAGGGCTGCTGGCCGCGGGCATTAACGGCAAAGGGCTGCGCTCCATGTCTGAACCCGGCACCGCCTACGACGATCCCCTGCTCGGCAAAGACCCGCAGCCCGCGCACATGAAAGATTTCATCAAAACGCGCGAGGATAACGGCGGCGTCCATCTTAACTCCGGCATCCCCAACCGGGCGTTTTACCTGGCCGCGACGGCGATCGGCGGTTACGCCTGGGAAAAAGCCGGTTATGCCTGGTACGACACGGTTTGCGATCGCAATCTGGCGCAGGATGCGGATTTTGATGCCTTCGCAAAACTGACGATAGCGCACGGAGAGAAACGCTCCGGTAGCGACGTCGGGGCGGCGATAAAACAGGCCTGGGAACAGGTGGGAGTGCTGTAAATGCAGGTTCCGGAACTGACGGATGACGCCGTGGTTGAGCTGGCCCGGGAAGGCGGCGTCGCTTTTATTCCTAAACTGAGCGGCCAGCGTACCATCGCGCTCTCCTCGCTCAATGAGGCCCAGCGCCAGCGCCTGGTGAGCATCCTGGAGCAGGCCTTTCCGCGCGGTCAGCCGCCGGGTCAGACGTCGTCACCCGGCAGCGGGGACCAGCGCTATTTCCGCATCCAGATTATCTGGACCGGCCAAAATCAGGCGCACTACGCCGATATCATCGTGCTGGTACCCGAGCAGGAAGCGCCCGAGTCGCTGGTCGAGCTGTGGAAAAAAGGCGAAGACTGCGTGTGCGATTAATCTTCGGCCGGAACAAACTCCACGCGCTTTTTAGAAATTAAGCCGTGGCCGTTCTGGCAGAAATAGTCCACCGCCCCGCAGGCCTTTAAGACCTGGAGTGGCTGATGGCACTCCGGGCAGCGGGCTTCGAGCGCAATATCTTTATTACAGCTGTCGCAGTGCGCCGCTCCGTTCAGGGGTTCAAGCTGTGCCTGGCAATCCGGGCAGGTAATGGTCATGGTGTCTCCTTCAGGGCGTTCAGGTCTGCGATAATTTTACCACGTCTTCAGTGCGGGCCACGCAACTGTTGCTGCAAGGTCAGCAGCAGCGCCACCTCATCGATCCTGCGGCGCGTTGTGCGGCTCACCTCCTGCGGATCGCGCTCAAACAGACTGTTTGCGCCAAGAATATGACCGGCAAGACAGCGTTCGTAAATCGTGCCGGGGATATGCCAGCGCTGAATAGTCTTACCTTTAACTAGCTCCAGCACATCTTCCGCGCCGCGTCGGTCGTAGTTGATAATGCGGCCGTCACGTAAATAGAGACGCAGGCCCTTTTGCCCGCCCGCGGGTCCCGCGTATTTATTAAGCCAGATGCCCACCGGCACGCCGCTGATGGTTCCCTGCAAGTGCGCCTCGCCTTCCGCGGTGGTCTGGTCACCCTTTGCGATATCGTGGCCCAGGCGGTCTTTAGCCGTTACCATCTGCAGCGTCATATCGTCCTGACCGCCCAGATAGCGCAACGTTTCACGCAGCATCGCCAGCACGTGCGTTCCGATATCCAGAATCACGCCGTCCGGGTGGCGAAGCGTTCTGGTATCCGGTTCTCCGGTCGCGAAATTGAGCGCGATGGGTTCCCCTGCGGCGTTGTATCCGCTCGGCTCCTGCAAAAAACCTTCGATTCTGGCAATGTCAGATACATGGCCGACCAGCGACCGCTTCACCGTTTCGATGCGCGCCATCCAGTGGTCGAGCGCCAGCACGCGGGACGCCACGCCGGGCGTTGCCAGCAGCGTGTTAAGTTTTTCGATTTGAGGAAGCGTGGCGACAATCGGTTTTTCAATCACAATCCGCGGAACCGGCGAGGCAATCGCCAGCTCAAGCACTTCAAGGTGGTGCAGCGATGCGGTGGTAATAAAAAGGGTATCCAGCGGGGTGGCTAAAAGCGCCGCAAGCGAGGCGCAGCGCGTAACGCCTTCAGGGTGCTTTGCGGGGAGAACATCAAAGCCGAAACAACGAACAGCGCCATCGAACAGATTACGTAGTGCGGGCAGATAGGCTGTTTCCACTACCGCACCAAGACCAACAAATCCTAACCGCATGGTTTCACCTCAGGAAGTACAGTGCCGGGGCATAACGCCTGCCCCGGCACACTGAGGTTTATGAGGCGCTAGCTGCCGGTTTAGTTTGTGCATTTTCCAGCATGCGGCGCACCGGAACAATGAGGACGATCAGCACTGCGGCACAAATCAGCAGCGCGATGGAGCAGCGCGCGAAGAGATCCGGCAGCATATCCAGCTGGTCGGCCTTCACGTGACCGCCAATCAGGCCCGCCGCCAGGTTACCTAGCGCGCTGGCGCAGAACCACAACCCCATCATCTGGCCGCGCATTCTCTCCGGCGCCAGCAGGGTCATGGTCGCCAGACCGATCGGGCTCAGGCACAGCTCACCGAGCGTCAGCATTAAGATACTGCCCACCAGCCAGAACGGCGACACGCCCGCCCCGCCGTTGCTCAGCACGTTCTGTGCCGCCAGCATCATCAGGCCAAAGCCCGCTGCCGCACACAGAATACCGATAACAAACTTGGTGATGCTGCTCGGGCGAATGTTCATGCTCGCGAGCTTTGGCCATGCCCAGCTGAACACCGGGGCCAGCAGGATGATGAACAGGGCGTTGATCGACTGGAACCATACCGCAGGAATTTCAAAATCACCGATCATGCGGTTAGTGTAGTCGTTGGCAAACAGGTTGAACGAGGTTGGCTTCTGCTCAAACGCGGACCAGAAGAACGCAGCGGAGACCAGCAGAATAAAGCAGACCAGCAGCCTGGCGCGCTCTTTGCGGTTCAGGCCCGCGAAGATGAACAGGTAGATGAAGTAGAGGGCAACGGACGCCGCAATTACGTAGACCAGCACGCTGGCTACCGCGACCGGGTTAATGACAATCACGCCCTGCGCGATCAGCGTCACGAGCGTTGCCACGCCTGCCGCCAGCGCCAGCAGCCAGACGCCCACGCCGTTGCGCTTCACCACCGGGCTGTTCCATGTCGAGTCCAGACCGACTTCGCTGTCGTAGCGCTTCATCGCCGGAACCGCAAATACGCGGAAGATAATCAGCGCCACCAGCATCCCGATGCCGCCAATACCAAAGCCCCAGTGCCAGCCGTGGGTTTTTATCAGCCAGCCGGAAATCAGCGGGGCGATGAACGAGCCCATATTAATGCCCATGTAGAACAGCGAGAAACCGCCGTCACGACGTGCATCGCCTTTTTTATACAGGGTGCCGACCATCACCGAGATACAGGTTTTGAACAGGCCAGAGCCGAGCACGATGAACATCAGGCCGATAAAGAACAGGTTGTTGCCCATGATAGCCGACAGCGCAATCGACAGGTGGCCGAGCGCGATCAGAATCGAACCGTACCAGACGGCTCTCTGCTGGCCGAGCCAGTTATCCGCCAGCCAGCCGCCCGGCAGCGCGGCCAGGTACATGGTACCGGCAAAAATACCGACAATCGCCGAGGCGTTTTCGCGCGCCAGCCCCATCCCGCCGTCATAGACGGTGGCGGCCATAAACAGGATCAGCAGCGGGCGAATGCCGTAGAACGAGAAACGCTCCCACATCTCGGTAAAGAACAGCGAACCGAGCGGATAAGGATGGCCGAAGAAGGTTCGGCTCTCTTTGTGATTAACAGAGGATTGCATAATTCTCCCGAAAGGTATGTGTCGTGCTTGTAAACACCAGCAGGTACGCCGGCCAGTTACGTATCTGACCGATTTTTTACATGCGGCGAAAAGTTAGTTAACCATTTGATAACCAGTCGCTAGTTTTGTCTAGTACCGGACCAGGGACTTTAAGATGAAAATTCGACGATTGTCTACTTTTCTGGATTTAAAGATGGTTGGGAGTGAATAGTGATTGACTTCACACAGAGAGAACCGACGGTATGATTGGGCCAAAAAAAGCCCGCGATAAACGCGGGCCTTTGTGAGATCGGCAATGATTATTTGCTTTTCTTAATGTGCTTAATCAAACGCTTACGCTTACGCATCTGGTTCGGCGTCAGGGTGTTGCGCTTGTTGGCGAACGGGTTTTCCCCTTCCTTAAACTGGATACGAATAGGCGTGCCCATCACGTCCAGCGATTTACGGAAGTAGTTCATCAGGTAGCGCTTGTAGGAATCCGGCAGGTCTTTCACCTGGTTGCCGTGAATCACCACGATTGGCGGGTTATAGCCACCGGCGTGGGCATATTTCAGCTTCACGCGACGACCGCGCACCAGCGGCGGCTGGTGGTCTTCCGCTGCCATATTCATGATACGGGTCAGCATGGCGGTGCTCTGACGACGGGTGGAGCTGTCGTAGGCTTCACGCACGGATTCGAACAGGTTACCGACGCCGCTGCCGTGCAGCGCAGAGATAAAGTGCACGCGGGCAAAGTCGATAAAGCCCAGACGGAAGTCCAGGGTCTCTTTCACCTGCTCGCGCACTTCATTGCTCAGGCCATCCCACTTGTTGACGACGATGACCAGTGAGCGCCCACTATTGAGGATAAAGCCGAGCAGAGAGAGATCCTGATCGGAGATACCTTCGCGCGCGTCGATGACCAGCAGCACCACGTTGGCATCTTCAATCGCCTGCAGGGTTTTGATAACGGAGAATTTTTCCACCACGTCGGTGATTTTTCCGCGCTTACGTACACCGGCGGTGTCGATGAGGACATACTCACGTTCATCGCGCTGCATCGGGATGTAGATGCTGTCACGCGTAGTGCCCGGCATGTCGTAAACCACCACGCGCTCTTCACCCAGAATACGGTTAGTAAGCGTAGACTTACCTACGTTTGGACGACCGACGATAGCCAGCTTGATCGGCAGATCCTGCGGGTTGAAGTCATCCTCAGGCTCTTCTTCTTCGCCCTCTTCACCGTCTTCGAACTGCGCCCAGTATGCGGCGTCTTCGTCCACCTCTTCCGGCGGGTTCACTTCGTCCACCCACGGCAGCAGAACGGTTTCCAGCAGGCTGGTCACACCGCGACCATGCGATGCCGCAATCGGGTGGATATCCCCCATGCCCAGAGACCAGAAGTCCGCGATAGCCTGATCGGCATCGATGCCGTCAGTTTTATTCGCCACCAGGAAAGTTGGCTTTTCGCGAGAACGCAGGTGCTTAGCAATTGCGGAGTCCGCCGGCATCAGGCCAGCGCGCGCATCCACCATGAACAGCACAACATCCGCTTCTTCAATCGCCAGCAAGGACTGTTCCGCCATGCGGGTTTCAACGCCGTCTTCTGTGCCATCAATACCGCCGGTATCAATACAGATGAACTCGCGTCCTTCCACCTCTGCACGACCGTACTTACGGTCACGCGTCAGCCCCGGGAAATCCGCAACCAGCGCATCACGGGTGCGTGTTAAACGGTTAAAAAGAGTGGATTTTCCAACGTTAGGGCGCCCGACAAGCGCGACCACAGGTACCATGTTTGAAGCCTCATAAAATTCAAATAAACGTCGCATTCGCGGCGTTTTTAAAAATGTCAAAACGGCTCCTGAGTGAACAGGAGCCGTTTAGTATACTACAACCGCCGGGTAATTAACGCGTGATCGCGTACAGCGTGCCGTCTTTTGCCTGAATCAGCAGTTTGCCGTCAGCCACAACCGGGTCGGTCAGGAAGCCTGAACCGTCCACTTTCTGCTGCGCCACGAAGCGGCCATTCTCTGGATCAACCCAGTGCATATAGCCTTCGCTGTCGCCAACCACCAGGCTACCGTTGTACAGCACTGGCGCGGTCAGCAGACGGTGCAGCAGATCGCTTTGCGTCCACAGCGTCACGCCGCCTTCGGTGCTCAGCGCCAGCAGGCGATCGTTCTGGTCAACCATATAGATGCGGTTACCGTCAACGATGAAATCATTCACAGAGCCCAGCTCACGTTTCCACATGATCTGGCCGCTGCGCAGGTCCAGCGCGGTCAGGTTGCCGTTATAGGCCAGGGCGTAAACCACACCGTCAACGATAACCGGAGTAGTGTCTACGTCGCTCAGGCGGTCGATTTCCGTTGAGCCAGTGGCCTGCGAGATACGCTGCTGCCAGATCATCTGGCCCTGCTGCATCAGCACGGCACTCACGCGACCGTTGTCACCGCCCACAATGGCAGCGCCAAACGCGGTTGCCGGCGCGGATTCACCGCGCAGAGAGAGCGCAGGCATATCCAGGTTAACGGTCCATTTCACCAGACCGTCCGCTTCGTTCAGCGCCTGCAGCTGGCCGTTGCTGGTATGGATCAGCACCAGCCCGTCGCTCACGACCGGACGTGACAAGGATTCACCGGCTACGGCGGTCTGCCATGCAACAGAACCATCGCTGGCATTCAGCGCGTAAACCTGCGCTTTTTCGCTGCCCACGTACACGTGACCACCGGAAACGGTCAGGCCGCCAGACAGCAGTGCCGGTTTACGGGAGAACCAGCCGTCTTTTTCCGCCAGGTTAACGGACCACACTTCTTTCCCGTCATCGGCGTTCACCGCTTTCACGGTACCTTTGCGGTCAGCGGCATAGACAACGCTGTCTGCATACGCAGGATGAAGGTTGGAATAGAAATCACCAATCCCACTGCCCACGGAGACATCCCACGCGGTGGATGGGGTAAACTGGTTTTCAACCGTCGGCAGTGGGGACATTTTCACAACGTCTTCTTCGCCACTGAACAGTGAACAACCACTTAATAACGTAACAGAAAGCAGTCCTGGCAGAAGTAATTTACGCAATTGCATCGGGTCCCTCTCAGACGGACAAATTATTTATTTTCATCTGCATCATTTCGCTCAGCGCAGGTGACGCTTTGCTCTCTACACCAGCTTGCCACGCTTTACGCGCGCCCGCTTTGTCACCTTTGCTCAGCAGTGCTTCACCGCGCAGATCGGCAACGATGGCAGCAAAACCTTCGCCTTTGATGGTATCGAGCGTTTTCAGCGCGTCGTCAGCTTTTTTCTGCTGAACCTGAATACGTGCCAGGCGCAGATTGATCACCGCTTTCAGGTTTTCATCGCTGGCAGCAGCAAGGCCCTGAGACAGCTGAGCAGCGGCTTTATCCAGTTCGTTTTTATCAACGTACTGCTGAGCCACTTCCAGCGCTGCCAGTGCACCGTAGGTGTTTTTGTTGTCAGCGGCAAATTTCTCTGCCGCAGCCAGCGTTTGCGGCTGGTCGGCACGAATCGCGCTAACGGTATTTTCATAGGACAGGGACGCGCCGCGCGCGGAATCCGCCTGATGGTTGTTCCAGTAACGCCAGCCCACCAGCGCACCCACACCTAAAATAACCCCAACAACCAGCGCTTTGCCGTTTTCAGCAAAGAAGCGTTTAATCGCGTCGACCTGATCGTGTTCGTTCTCGTACATTTCCACGCCGTCTTTCTCCTTAGCCCAATAGAGTGCGCAAGTGCGCCGCAACGCCGTCCTGCGTTACCGTTGTCTGCTCACCAGAGCGCAGGTCTTTTATTACCACTTCGCCGTTAGCCACTTCGGACTCGCCCAGCACCAGTGCAATACTTGCGCCCCACTTATCGGCACGAGCAAACTGTTTTTTGAAGTTGCCGCCGCCATGGTTGGTCATCAGCTTAACGCCCGGTAGCGCATCGCGCACGCGTTCGGCAAGCTGCATCGCCGCAGACTGCGTTTCCGCGCCTGAAGCCACCAGGTATATATCGACAACGGAATCTGCTTTAAATTCCGGATTAACTGCCTGAACCAGCAAAACAAGTCGCTCAAGACCCATCGCGAAGCCAACCGCAGGCGCCGCACGGCCACCCAGTTGCTCAACCAGACCGTCATAACGGCCGCCGGCACACACGGTGCCCTGAGAACCGAGGCTGGTGGTTACCCACTCAAACACGGTGCGGTTGTAGTAGTCCAGACCGCGCACCAGACGCTGGTTCACGGTGTAGGCAATGCCCGCCGCTTCGAGCAGCTTGCACAGGCCGGTAAAGTGTTCGCGAGACTCGTCGTCCAGGTAGTCACCCAGCGCAGGGGCATCGTTCAGCAGTGCCTGAACATCAGGGTTTTTGGAATCCAGCACGCGCAGCGGGTTGCTGTACATGCGACGTTTGCAGTCTTCGTCCAGCTTCTCTTTATGCTGCTCCAGGAACGCCACCAGCGCATCGCGGTAGTTAGCGCGCGCTTCCAGAGAACCGATTGAGTTCAGTTCCAGCGAAACGTGCTCAGAGATACCGAGGGCGCGCCACCAGCGGGCGGTCAGCATAATCAGTTCGGCATCGATGTCCGGGCCCTGCAGGCCAAAGACTTCCACACCCAGCTGGTTAAACTGGCGATAACGACCTTTCTGCGGACGTTCGTGGCGGAACATCGGGCCGATATACCAAAGGCGCTGCTCCTGATTGTACAGAAGACCATGTTCGATGCCGGCGCGTACGCAGCCCGCCGTACCTTCCGGACGCAGGGTCAGGCTGTCGCCGTTGCGGTCCTCAAAGGTGTACATCTCTTTTTCAACCACGTCGGTTACTTCACCGATCGCGCGTTTGAATAACGGGGTCTGCTCTACAATCGGCAAACGGATTTCGCTGTAACCGTAGCTGCCGAGCACCTGCTTCAGCGTGCCTTCAATGCGCTGCCAGATGGCGGTTTCGCCAGGCAGGTAATCGTTCATGCCGCGGATGGCTTGAATGTTTTTTGCCACGTTTATTCTCTTTCTATATACAAAAAAAACCCAAAGAATGGGTTCAATCATACATGGGAAGCGGCACGCTTCCCATCACGTTATTTTTCAACCTGCTGAACGCTGATGCGCTGTGTCTCGTCCATCATCGCGGCTTTGGCGCGGATGCGGGCTTCAAGCTGGTCGATCATGTCGCTATTATCCAGACGATCTTTACGAACGCCATCTTCATAGAGACCACTTTTCTTGTTACCGCCGGTTACGCCCAGGGTTGAGACCAGCGCTTCACCCGGACCGTTCACGACACAGCCGATGATGGAGACGTCCATCGGGGTGATGATGTCTTCCAGACGCTGCTCCAGGGCATTCACCGTGCCGATCACGTCAAATTCCTGACGCGAACAGGTTGGGCAGGCAATGAAGTTGATCCCACGCGAGCGGATACGCAGCGATTTCAGAATATCGAAACCGACCTTGATCTCTTCTACCGGATCCGCCGCCAGCGAGACGCGCAGGGTGTCGCCGATCCCTTCGGAGAGCAGCAGGCCCAGGCCGATCGCAGACTTCACCGAACCGCTACGCAGGCCGCCCGCTTCGGTGATCCCGAGATGCAGAGGCTGGTCGATCTGTTTTGCCAGCAGGCGATACGATTCAACGGCCAGGAAAACGTCAGAGGCTTTTACGCTGACCTTGAACTGATCGAAGTTAAGACGATCCAGATGATCGACGTGACGCATGGCGGATTCGAGCAGCGCCTGCGGCGTTGGCTCGCCATACTTTTCCTGCAGATCTTTTTCCAGAGAGCCGGCGTTTACGCCGATACGGATTGGAATGTTTTTGTCGCGGGCGCAGTCAACCACCATGCGAATGCGTTCTTCATTGCCGATGTTGCCCGGGTTAATACGCAGGCAATCAACGCCGTATTCAGCAACTTTCAGCGCGATACGGTAGTCGAAGTGGATATCTGCAACCAGCGGCACGCTGACCTGCTGTTTGATCAGCTTGAACGCCTCTGCGGCATCCATAGTGGGCACTGAGACGCGAACAATGTCCGCGCCTACACGCTCTAATGCTTTGATTTGGTTGACCGTTGCTTCCACATCCGTGGTGCGCGTATTGGTCATCGACTGGACGGCGATAGGTGCCCCATCGCCGACTGGCACATTCCCAACGTAAATCCGTTTCGATTTTCTACGTTGAATCGGAGCCTGGTTATGCATGAAAAATCTCCCGCGTTGCCCGTCTGTTACTGTGCTGCTGATTGTTCGGCATTAACGGTAAGACGTGCAACCTGGTTAGTTCTGATAAAGCGGCTCAGGTCGACAGGTTTTCCTTGATACTGGATCTGTACCGCTGCCGGAGCGCCGATTTTAAGTTTGTAAGGTGCCTGACCCGTTAGGTTTAACGTGCCATCTTTCCGCTGCAGGCCGCTGAACAGTTTTTTACCTGTTGCGTCAGTGACTTCCAGCCAGCAGTCAGCCGTGAAGTTCATCACCAGCGCGTTTGGATCGGCGGCTGGCGCGGCGGTTGCAGCCGGGTCGGTCGGCAGAGACGCCGCGGCGTTGTTCGCCGGCTGAGTCGCTGCAGGGGCGTTCGCCGCAGTATCGACATTTGCCTGAGAAGGGGCGACGACCGCGTTTTGATCCTGAGCCTGAGGCGCAGCGGTGTTCGCCGTTGCGGCCGGAGCCTGTGCTGCATCGGTTGCCGGAGCCGTTGTTTGCGGCTCGCTTGAGGCCGCCGCACCGTCGGTGTTCAGCGGAACGCTCTGGGCACCACCATTGCTCGCCTGATTGAGTTCAGCGGAGGATTGATCGGCCATAGTGGTGATCTCTTCCTGCTGCGCCTTGTGGTTTTGCCACCACCATGCGCCGGTCAGGCCGACAACAACAAACAGCACCAGCCAGGTAAAGCTCATCAGCCAGCCATCACGTTTTTTACGACGTTTCCCCAGGGAGAAAGTTTGCATCGGGGCAACTTTTGCTGCACGAACCGGTGCCTGCTTCTCCATCATTGGCAGTAATTCGTTTTCGGGGATGTGCACCAGTTTTGCGTAAGAGCGGATATAGCCGCGCAGAAATGTTGAAGCCAGATCGGCAGGCGCCTTATCTTCTTCAATATCGCGAACCGTGGAAACTTTCAGGCACAAGCGTTCTGCAACAGCTTGCTGGCTGAGTCCGAGTTGTTCACGGGCGTTGCGAAGACGAACGCCAGTGGAGAGTGCTTCATGTTGGTCGTGAGTGGCTTCAGTATTCATTCGCTACAACTACTGGTACGTGAAAAAAAGGGTTCAGGTGCCGGTGAGTCACAATGCCGCCCGCACCGCGAAACTTCAGGTCAGTTAACCTTGAACAGACAGTATAAGACTGTCAGCCGGTAGATGACAGTGCAGCTCTGCCCGCGTGGCTAAACTGTTGTTACGTCGTTACATACTGCCCGAAACTCATATGAAACGCACCGTAATTATTAATCAAACGTCACGAATCTGACTGATTATTCAGTCAGATTATGCATCACAGCGTAGATAATGCGCCGTGATGCATAATAATCAAACAGCTTTAACCGCAATGGTCTCGCCCTGCATGCGTTTACGCAGGGTACGTTTGGTACGGTCAATGACGTCACCGGCCAACTGTCCACATGCAGCATCAATATCATCACCACGGGTTTTACGCACGATGGTGGTGAAACCATACTCCATCAGCACCTTGGAGAAACGGTCGATACGGCTGTTCGAGCTACGGCCATACGGCGCGCCCGGGAATGGGTTCCATGGGATCAGGTTGATTTTGCATGGCGTATCCTTCAGCAGTTCAGCCAGCTGATGCGCATGCTCAGTACCGTCGTTGACGTGGTCCAGCATCACGTACTCGATGGTGACGCGGCCCTGGTTTGCGTTGGATTTCTCCAGGTAGCGACGCACGGCAGCGAGGAAGGTTTCGATATTGTACTTTTTGTTAATCGGTACAATTTCGTCACGAATTTCATCGTTTGGCGCGTGCAGGGAGATAGCCAGCGCAACGTCAATCATGTCGCCGAGCTTATCCAGCGCAGGCACAACGCCTGAGGTAGACAGCGTCACGCGGCGCTTGGACAGGCCAAAACCGAAGTCATCCAGCATGATTTCCATCGCCGGCACCACGTTGGTCAGGTTCAGCAGCGGTTCGCCCATCCCCATCATTACCACGTTGGTGATCGGACGCGTGCCGGTCACTTTTGCTGCACCCACGATTTTCGCGGCGCGCCAGACCTGACCGATGATTTCAGACACGCGCAGGTTACGGTTAAAACCTTGCTGAGCCGTAGAGCAGAATTTGCACTCCAGCGCACAGCCCACCTGAGAAGAGACGCACAGCGTGGCACGATCGTCTTCCGGGATGTAGACGGTTTCAACGCGCTGATCGCCTACGGCAATCGCCCATTTGATGGTGCCGTCTGCCGAGCGCTGCTCTTCCACCACTTCCGGCGCGCGGATTTCAGCCACTTCTTTGAGCTTGTTGCGCAGCACTTTGTTGATGTCGGTCATCTCATCAAAGTTGTCGCTGCAGTAGTGGTACATCCATTTCATTACCTGATCGGCACGAAACGGCTTCTCACCCATATCTTTAAAGAACTCGCGCATCTGCTGACGGTTCAGGTCCAGCAGGTTAATTTTTCCATTTTTATTGGGAACCGCAGGAATGGCGACTTCGGAGGTATTCACTAGTTCAGACATAATTTTTTCCGGCCTCGTTGTTACACGTTGTGGCCCTTGGTGGGTTGAAAAGAAACGCCCCGGTAAGCAGTCTGCTCGTCCGGGGCGTTGCATTGTACAAAGTCTGGCGCAGGGATGCCACGTTTGCACGCGGCATTTACGAAATTATTAGCGAGTGCGCGGGCACACTTCGCCTTCAGCGAAGAAGAACGCGATTTCGCGCGCGGCAGACTCAACGGAGTCGGAACCGTGGGTGCCGTTCTCGGTGAAGCTGTCCGCGTAGTCAGCGCGCAGGGTACCTGCCAGCGCGTTGTCCGGGTTGGTTGCACCCAGCAGATCGCGGTGACGCTGTACTGCGTTTTCGCCTTCCAGCACGGAGACCACGATTGGACCGGAGGTCATGAACTCCACCAGGCCGTCAAAGAATGGACGACCTTCGTGCTCAGCGTAGAAACCGCGAGCCTGCTCAACGGTCAGGTGCAGCATTTTGGTGCCAACGATCTTAAACCCTGCTGATTCAAAGCGAGCGAAGATGCTGCCAATAACGTTTTTTGCCACCGCGTTTGGTTTGATGATGGAAAAAGTACGTTCAATAGCCATGATAACCTCTGTAAAATGTTCTGTTGTTTTGCATACCTGAGTATGGTGTGGCGCGGATTATAAAGAGCAATAGCGCCATTGCCTATGGTTCTGCATAACATTTTTTTAAAATGAGACGAAGATTAGCAACAGGCCGGATTTCGCATACCGTGTTGATGGCGTAAACAGAGCGGGCACTGCTTTTCATCAGGCGTAAATGACCAGAACTGGCGCTGACACGTCAGGCAAACTGCTTTATATGCGGGAGTGGCCACGTTTTTTGCCGGTCCATCTGTTTCTGCGACGTTTATGGCCTCGTGCTGACATACTGCCTCACAGCCACCGCAGCCGGTACAGCGCCCGGTCTCCACCACCAGCGCGGCGTTCTCAAACCGAATCGCGTTTTCCGGGCAGCTTCTCCAGCATGCACCACACAGCACGCACTTATTAATATCGAGTGCGATATCTGACTCGCTAAACGTCGAGAATGCCCTGCGCAGCTCCCGCGGCCCCGGGGAAACGCGACAGGCTTTCACATCCTCGCGGGGAACGTGCATCAGCGCACGACGAGCAATATTCACCTCGCCGATCGGTATAAGCTTAAACCCCCACTCCGCTTCACCACGGCGACGAAGCGCAAGATTAAGCCGGGCAAGCGCCAGCAGCCAGTCAGGGTATTGCTCTGCGTCGATACTGATAAAACGAACCTGGCGCTGCGCGTGCCACAGCAGCAGCTCATTCACCCCAGGTGCGCGTTCAGTAAAAGGCCCAACAAGGGTATCTCCACGCAGAAATCGCTTTCGCGGCGCGATGCCGGTAATGGCCCCGGAGGGGCAGACGAACAGGCAGTCCCCGCATTCAATACAGCGATTTTCATCAACCGAGGCGCCGGTTTCCGTAAAAGAAAAAGCCTGCGCTGGACAAACGTCCGCGCAGGCGCAGCAGGAAGCGTGGCGAAAACGGCGACGGACGCACGCATGCGTCACGTCCATCGCCGGGGCAAACGTCAATCTGCCCATCAGCCAATACTGAAGAAAACGAAGCGCAGCATCAGCTCACCCACAATCAGCAAGGCGCTGCCCAGCAGCAGCGTGCCGCGCGCCGCTTTCAGGCCGCCCGCAGCAAAGCACAGCATACCCGCAACCGAGACGCACCAGCTTAGAAGGTGTAACGTTCGCAGCTGCGCCAGCATCTTGAGCGGATCATGAGGGAACGTCACCACGGTAGTGTCTGTGGCAGAGATGTCGGCCAGCCAGACGGGCTGCATCACCAGACGCACAAGCACCAGCAGCGTGATAATGACTACCGCCGCACGCAGAGCAGCTCGGGAGCGCATCCCTGCCGCCATGCAGGCAGAACCAATAATGCCCACCGAGCCGATAAACAGCACCAGCGTGTTGATATGCTGCCAGGTCACCACGGACGCGTGCATGTAGATTTGTGCCATGCAGAACACGTCCACCAGCCCGACAAGACCCGCCACGGCCAAAAGCAGCTTCCAGCCTGGCTTATTGGAAAACATCAGCAGCACGGCGAGGCCAAGCGCCGCCAGGTAAAGGCTGGCGAAGATAATCTCGCGGCTCAGCCACGAACTGGAGACGTGGCGTAGCGCGTTCAGGGCGTTGAGCGGATAGCCCATATGCAGAGCTGAGGCGAGCAGCCCCAGGCTCGCCAGCACAAACGCCCCAGCGGCAGGCAGCAGCGCGCTACGCGGTGTAGTATGCGCCCCTCCGAACGCCAGCCAGAGCGTCACGCCAACCGATCCCTGCAGGAACAGCGTAAAAATCAGCAGCGGTAACTCATGCATGACGTTTCCCCTCTTTCTCTCCGCCCTGATGCGCTTTGATCACCAGGTTCGGTTTTGTAATCGAGGAATCAGGCAAGCCCTTCACATCGCATACCGCACCGTATTTCGCCCGAAGTTCATCAATAGGCCCAAATTTGATCGCCTCAAGCGGACAGGTTGCCACGCAGACGGGCTGCTCGCCCTTCGCCTGCAGATCCACGCAAAAATCGCATTTGGACATCTGCCCGGTCTGCTCGTTGAGCTGTGGCGCGCCGTAAGGGCAAGACCACGCGCAGTAGCCGCAGCCAACGCACTTGTCCGTATCAACGCGCACGATGCCGTCGCCCGGACGCTTGTGCATTGCGGTGGTCGGGCAGTTTTTGGTGCAGATCGGGTCCGCACAGTGGTTACAGGAAATAGAGAGCGTGTAGGCAAAAACGTTGTTGCTAACGCCGCCCTGCCCGGTTGGGATGAAATTCCCGCCGTTGACTTCGTATACGCGACGGAAACGACGTCCGACCTCAAGGTTGTTTTTGTCTTTGCACGCCACCTGGCATGCCTTGCAGCCCGAGCAGCGGGAAGAGTCAATATAGAAACCCAGCTGTTTATCGCTCACCGGCGCGTAGTGTTTAAACTGACTCATGCTTTAGCTACCTCCACCAGCATGGTTTGATGGGAATTCCCTTTCGCAAGCGCGGTAATACGGGCAGAGCTGAGCACGTTCGCGCAGCCGCCTTTATCGACACCCTGTTCGTCCGGCTGCCACCAGGCGCCTGCCTGCATGGCAACAACGCCCGGAATGATGCGCGGCGTGACCTCAGCCGGAATTTCACAAATGCCGCGCGCGTTATGAATGCGCACGGTATCCCCCTGGGAAATGCCGCGCTTTTGCGCGTCCTGCGGGTTGATCCATAGCTTTTGCTGCTGCGCCTCAATCAGCCACGGGTTGGCGTACTGGGTTGAGTTAGCACGGTTTTTGCCTTTCCAGGTGATCAGCTGGAGCGGGAAGGTTTTAGCCAGCGCGTCTTCCGGCCCTTCATGGGCGGGCACGTAGTGCGACAGCGCCGGAATCTCCGGATGGTGCATGTCGTACAGACGCTTCGAGAAGATCTCAATTTTCCCTGAGGGCGTCGGGAACGGATGATTTTGCGGATCGCGAATATTGTCTTCAAAAGCGACGAACGGCGCGCTTTTGAAAAGATGCTGGCGCGTCTTTTGTAGCGTCGCGAAGTCCGGCAGGTTTTCATCTGGCATGGAGAGCCGCGTCTGCTCCCAGATGTGCTCAATCCACGCCTTTTCGTCACGGCCCTGGCTGAATGCAGGTTCGACGCCAAGCTTAGCAGCAACTTCCCGCAGCCAGTCGTAGTCTGAACGGCGCTCAAATTCAGGTTCAATCAGCTTTTCCGACAGGATCAGATAGCTTGCCGTGCCCCAGGTTTCGCCGATATTCCAGCGTTCCATAAAGCTGGTTTCCGGCAGGAGAAGATCGGCGTATCGGGCGCTCGGCGTCATAAACAGATCGCTTGCGACGATAAACTCGATTTTCGACTCGTCTTCCAGCACGCGCGTCGCCTGATGCAGATCCGGGTTCTGGTTAGCCAGATAATTTCCCGCCAGCGAAAACAGGATGCGGATATTGCTGTCCAGCTTCTCTGCATCCTTCAGGCCGTCTTCCGCCGTTACCTTAGAAGCATCATCGGCGGCCTGCACCCAGTTCATCACCGATATTTTGGCTTTTACCGGGTTATCCGGCATCTCCGGCCCGGCAGCAAATTTACGATTAGCGCAGCCGCCATAGCCTGCCGCCCAGCCGCCCTTGACCCCAACGTTACCCGTCAGCGTTGCCAGTAACGTCGAGCCGCGCGCGGTGCGCTCGCCGCAGTTATGGCGCTGCGGTCCCCAGCCCTGGATCAGCGCGGCGGGTTTGGTGGTTGCGTAGTCGCGCGCCAGCTGACGAATGGTCTGCGCAGGCACGTGGGTGATTTTCTCTGCCCACTCGGGCGTTTTCGCCACGCCATCTTTTGCGCCGCTCAGATAAGCCATCAGGGATTCATTGGCCGGAACGCCTTCCGGCATGGATGCTTCGTCAAAGCCCAGGGTATAGCGCTGGATGAAGTCGCGATCGTGCAGGTTCTCCGTGACGATCGTGTACATCATGGCGTCCATCAGGGCGTTGTCTGTTGTGGGAAGCAGCGGGATCCACTGGTCGGCAAGAGAGGAAACCGTATCGGAATAGCGCGGATCGACAACGATAAAGCGCGTGCCGTTTTGCTTCATCTTCTGATAGAAGTAGTTGCTGTGACCAAAGATCGTCTCCGTCGGGTTATGTCCCCAGAGAATGACCAGTTTGGTATCCAGCAGCGTGTCCAGAGAGCTGCCGCTGGCGGCGGTGCCGTAGGTATACGGCGTGGCTGCCGCCGTGTTGCCCATACTGACCGAGTGATAGCTTTCGAGATAGCCGCCGGTTAAGTTGAGCAGACGACGAACCATTTTATCGCCGGAAAACGTTCCGCCGGATACCGCAGTGCCCACATGCACATAGCGTGAGGCAGCGCCGTATTTTTGTGTAATCGTTTTTAATTGATTCGCAATAAGCGTGGTGGCTTCATCCCAGGTAATACGCTCGAATTTTCCTTCGCCACGTTTACCCACGCGTTTCATTGGATATTTAAGCCGATCGGGATGATAAACAAATTTCCGATAAGCGCGGCCACGAACGCAGGCGCGCATTATCGGCATCTGCGGATCTAACGCATTGTCCGGACGCGTTGAAATTCGGGTAACAACGCCCTCACTAACGTGAGCGCGAATATCACATTTACCGCCGCAGTCAAACGTGCTGCAGGTCTGCACGACTTTTTCTTCAGGCGTCGCGTGTGTTGCCGCCGTACTCTGTGCCTGTGCTTTACCTGTTGTCGCTACAAAAGGAAGGGCGGCGAGCGCCGACCCTGCCTGAATAAAATGACGCCGGGATAGCGCGGGAATAAGCCCCTCTCCCTGATTTTTATTTTTCTTCATTGCTCGTTCCTTAAAATAAAAACGCATTCTCGTTTTTTTTCAGGAACGAATATTGATAATTATCAAACTAACTCTTCGGGGGTAACACTTAACGGTCTAATTCAAAATTCACCGTCGCCGTTTGTCCTGAGTCATCCATTACAAGTAATTGATATTCGCCAGGCAAATATAATTTTAATGAATGAGTATTATTGCGTCCTTCTAACGGTTCTCCATTTAAAAACCACCAGCGCCCACCTTCTCCTCCAGTCGTAATAACAGATAGCGTCACGTTCCCTTCACCAGGGAGTCGCTTAATAACAGCCCGCTCTCTGATACCCGAAATCATAAGCGGTGCTGCATTGTTATTATCCAGCGGCGGGCAGAGCGTCGATCTCGCAGGAAGACGCGCAGCCCTTTTTTCCGCTGCGGGCAGCCACGGCTCCAGCGGCAGCGGCCAGACGTCGAGAACTTTTTCTGTGGCATCAGGGCAATCTGCCGCCACACGCTTGCCCGTTTTATCCAGCCAGACCGGGAAACGAATGCCGCGAATGCCTTCCTGTTCCGGCAGCAGCAGCGTGGGTGGTTCACTCCCTTCCAGCAGCCAGGTCGAAAGACGACGCCGACAGTTTTCACTGCCCTCCGGCAGCGACTGGCCGCCCGGCCAGCAGATCACGCCCCGCCCAACGCTCTCCGGACGCGGATCGCGCGGCAGACGGGCTTCGTCTATTGTCGAGCGCGACTGAAGCAGGTTATTGACCTGGTTTAATAGCGGCACTGCGCTGGCGAAACCAAACTGCCCCGCCACTGGCGTGCCGTCCGGTCGTCCGGTCCAGATGCCTATCACGTAGCGGGCATTCAGACCGATGGCCCAGGCATCGCGGTAGCCATAGCTGGTGCCCGTTTTCCACGCCAGCGGCGCAATTTGCGGCAGCGCACTGTCCGGCAGCGGCTGCGCTTCATTCGCCAGAATACGGCGAATAATCCACGCCGAACCTGGCGATAACAGCGGGCGTTCAGTTAGCGGGTCGCCCGGCTGTAAGCGCAGCCGGCCCGCCTTGCCATGCCTTGCAAAGGCGCTGTACGCGGCGGCGATATCTGCCAGCCTCGCGCCTGCGCCACCCAGGATCAGCGACAGATTCGGCTGCGCTCCGGCAGGCAGGATCAGCGGCAGGCCTGCGTTACTCAGCATCCCGGCAAACCGTTTGGGACCGTAGGCTTCCAGCACCTGGACGGCTGGCAGGTTGAGCGAGCGCACCAGCGCTTCACTCATGCTGACCGGCCCGTGGAACCCGCTGTCAAAATTTCCCGGGCGATAATCACCGGTTTTTCTGGGCACGTCCTGAAGCAGCGAGGCGGGATGGATCAGGCCATCATCCAGCGCCATACCGTAGATAAACGGTTTCAATACCGATCCCGGGGATCGGATCGCGTTAACCATATCCACATGGCTGAAACGCGTGTCATCGTTGATATCCACCGAGCCGACCCAACCGCGCACCTTCATGTCGGTATGATCGACCACGATCATCGCCAGCGAACTGCGTGCCGGCAGGCGGGATTTCCAGTTCATCGCCAGCTCTTCCAGCTGCCGTTGCAGTCCGGCATCCAGCGTAGTGACAATCTTTGTGTCGCGGCTTTTGCCGAGCATCATGCGTGCAAAGAGCGGCGCCAGCTGCGGCATCTGCCGGGGAGCCAGCCATACCGGCTCTTCACGGGACTCTTTCACCTGCTTTGCTGACCAGACGCCCTGAATCATCATGCGATCGAGCACTTTGTTGCGTGCCGCTTCGGCCCGCTCGGGCCAGCGATCCGGGCGCAGACGGCTGGGTGCCTGCGGCAGTACCGCCAGCAACGCCGCGTCGGAGTAGCTCAGCTGCGACGGGGGTTTCCCAAGGTAGGTCCAGCTTGCTGCTCCCACGCCCTGCAGCGTGCCGCCAAACGGAGCACGATTGAGATAGAGCGTAAGAATGTCACGCTTAGAGAGGTGCCATTCCAGCTGCATCGCCCGCCAGAGCTGACGAATTTTGCCGCCAAAGGTGCGCGGATGCGGATCCAGCAGGCGTGCCACCTGCATGGTAAGCGTGCTTCCTCCCGAAACCACTCTTCCGGAACTGAGATCCTGCCAGGCGGCGCGCAGGACAGAGAGCGGGTTTACGCCCGGATGCTCCCAGAACCAGCGATCTTCGTACTGGATCAGAGCCTCAAGATAACGGGGAGAAACCTCTTCAATGGTCACCGGGTAGCGCCAGATGCCTTCGCTGTCGGCAAAACGCCAGAGCGGCGCGCCCTTCTCGTCCACCACAACTCGTGCGGGGTTAACCTCTTTCAGAGGCAGCGGCCACAGGCGGTCGGCGGCGACAATCAGCCCCCCTAAAACGAGAAGCGCTCCCGCCAGCCAAAGCCAGCGGGAGCGTGTCAGACGCGCTATCAACATATTACGGAACAACAATCAGCGGGCCGCTGGCCGCACCCGTTGCCCGCCACTGCGGAACGTACATAGACTCCACCATCGGAACCGGCACCTGGTAGGTGCCCGGCGTTACGGCACGGGCCAGATAAACCAGCGTAACCGGCTGACCTTCGTTTACCGGCACGGCGGCCACAAAGCGGTCGTCGCGGAACTCCATGTGCTGAATGTCCGCCTGCTGCATCTGGCTGAGCAGGTTCTGCACTTCGCTGCCGCTGTCCTGCAGGCTTGCGCTGCTGCTCGCCAGGTTCTGGTTTTCCAGCTCCAGACCAGCCGGGAGGAGATCCACAACCAGCGCATCCGGCACGTTCTGGCTGGCTTTCACTTCAAGCCAGACCAGCACCAGCTCACCGCTCTTCAGCGAAGAGAGCGATTTGCTGCTGCCATCGGTTGCCAGGATATGACGTTCAACCTGCAGCACGTTGGAACTCGGCTGAGGCGCATATTCCGGATAGCCGGTGCTGTCCAGACGTACCCACAGCGGTGCCGTGCCGGTATTGGTTACCTGAAGCGCACCAAGCTGGTCGCCGCTTACGTTTTGTACCTGCGCCTTATCGCCGCCTGATGCGGTATCAGACAGGGAGGTTTTCGCCTGCCATGCGCCTGACAGGGTTTGCAGCGAACGTCCGGCCAGGAACAGCGCATTGCTCTCCTGGGTGGATAGCCAGCGCTGGCTGAATGCCTGTTCAGAAAGAGCAATCAGCAGCGTATTTTGCGCATCCGGCAGCAATTTATACTCTTCCAGAAGGGAGAGCATCAGCGCGTTATCGCGAAGCGGGCTGCCGTAATCGGCCATCCATGTTTTGCTGTCGTTGCGCGGCGTTTTGAGCGCCAGATCCAGCGCCTGCTGGCTGCGCGGCGCATCGCCCATCAGTTTGAGCGCCATACCCAGCTGCATCAGCGGCAGCCCGGAGGCGGCCTGAGCGTGGCGATCCCAGATTTCACGCAGCGCACCCAGCGGGGCTTTTTGCTGACGCGCCAGCACCAGCGAGGCATACGCCTGCACGGCAAATTTGCTGGCCTGAGTGTCGTCGCTATAGCGGATAGACATCATGCCCGGATCCTGCAGATAGCGCAGCAGACGGTTGTTGGCATTGTTCACCGCATCGGCAGGTACGCTATAACCCTGCTCGCCCGCGCGCACCAGGAAGTCAGTCACATAGGCGGTCAGCCAGTACTCTTCAGGGCCGTTTTTATCCCACAAGGCAAAACCGCCATCATCACGCTGCATCTGCAGCAGACGGGAGATCCCGATATCAATGGCAGCACGGCGCTTGTCATCGGTATCTCCTTTTATACCAAGCGCGGTAAGCTGCGCGGCGTTGGTATAGAGTGACGGGAACAGGCCGCTGGTGGTCTGCTCCAGGCAGCCATACGGATACGCCTGCAGTTCACGAATATAGCGCGCCAGGTTGAGCGGTGGCTTGCCGCTCAGCAGCAGCTGCCCCTGCAGAGTGGCAGGAGAGAAACCGTTGCTGTGCTGCGCCGGTGCGGTCCAGGACTCGCCGGGGTTCAGCATGGCACCGGTATTGACCGTCTGCGCCGGGAATGCCGGACGTACGCCAATTTTCCAGCTCTTCTGCTGCGGGGCAAAGGTTTCGCCCGGAAGTTCCAGGCCGGTAACCTGCGCCGTCACCTCACCGTCGCCATAACCCTCCAGCGCACGCACCGGAATAAACAGGGTACTGCGCGCGCCCGGCGGCAACTGAACCGGCTGCGGCTGTGCTCCTTCCAGCGACAGTTTGCCTGTCGCGCTCAGGGCGACGTTCAGCGATTGCGGTTTGTCGGTCAGGTTAGTGAGATCCAGCGTCAGCCGTGAGGTATCTCCACTTGCCAGGAAGCGCGGAGTATTAAGCTCGGTAATAACCGGCGCGGCCACCACAACCTTGCTTTCGCTGCTGCCGAAATCATCTTCCGTCCACGCCTGCGCCATCAGACGCAGTTCGCCGTTGAAATCACCAATCGGCAGCGTAACGGTGCCTTCTCCGTTGGCATCCAGCGTAACCGGCTGAGCCTGCTGGGCAATAATGGTGACGTGGTTCACCGGCGGTTTACCGCCGCGCTTGAGTTCATCGCCGTCACCACCGAAGCGCAGCGCGGCCATACGGCCCTGCCCTTCAATGACCTGGCCATAAATATCGTAGATATCCGCGCCGTAGCGCTTCTGGCCAAAGAAAGCCTGCCACGGATCCGGCGTAACGTAATCGGTAATGTTCAGCACGCCGCTGTCCACCGCCGAGACCAGCACGTTCACTTTCTGCGGAACCGCCCCCTCTTTCACGCTGGCCTTCACCTTCACGGAGAGCGTCTGGTTTGGACGCATTTTCTGCGGGTTATCCAGCGCGATGTTCAGGCGGCGATTTTCGTCGCCCATCGGCAGATGCAGCAGACCGACCGCGCGCTTCGGCGTGGCGGATTTGGATTTATCGCCAGGACGCACCACCAGCGTACTGAGATAGAGATCGTGACGTTTCCAGGCTTTATCCACCGGAATGGAAAGATCGAGCCCGTTTGCCGGTACGTCGATCTCTTTCCACCACAGCGGTCCTTCGCTGGATTCGATCATGGCATAGCCCTTACCTGCGGCTGGCGCTGCAATGTGCAGCTGGATGGTATCGCCTGGCTGATAGGCCGGTTTATCCAGTTTCAGGGTCACGCGGTCAGGGCGCGCCGCACCCGTGCCGTCGCTGTTATCCTGCCAGCTGTAACCTGCCCAGAAGCGCACGCTGCTGACCACATCATCAGGCGCTTTCACTTCCAGTCGGTATGAGCCCCACTCCACCGGGAAGGTGACTTTGCCGGTTTCATCGGCCTTAAGGCTAAGCTCCTGCTCGCCCTCAATCAGATCTTTTTGATCGAACTGAGACTGCCAGCCTTCGCTCTCGGACCAGTTCCAGAAATAATCGCGGCGTTCACGGATCAGGCGTACCTGCAAACCGGATACCGCTTTTTTCGCGCCGCTGGCATCGGCATAGACGATGTCAAAGCTGGCGTTACCGTTCTCGTCGACGATCGGTTGGTTGACGGTGGTATCGGTACGGTAGTCGTAGACCGCCTTACTGGCGAACTGCGGACGGATACCCGGCAGTTGCGCCGCCGGCCAAATAGCCTGCTCCGCGCGGCGCGTCACCGGACGACCGCCTGATTCCAGCAGGCTCGCCTGCAGGATCAGCTGCAGAGGAGAGTGTACCTCTTTCCACTGGCTTTCGGTGGTCACCTGCCCGCGCCCCTGCTCATCCAGCGTAAGCTGCACTTCATCCAGACTGCGGCTCAGGTTTTCTTCCGCAATATCACCAAACTGGAAGCCCGGCAGCGCGGCGACCGCGTCGCGCAGCGGACGCAGGAAAAGCTGGCCCTGAAGAGAATTGCCGTTGGCCGGAGCACCATACAGGTAATAGCCCACGATGTTGAAGTCCACCTCATCCTGTGGGGAAACCGGTGCTTTTTGTCCCGTCAGATTGAGCGCCATACGCTCGGGCATAAAATCTTCGACGTGGAAATCCCACAGGCGCTGCTGGTTATCGCCCGTATTGGCGCGAATATGCCACATGCCGGTCTGCGCGCCGCTATCCAGCGGGTAATTGAAGCGGTAGAGGCCGTTCTCAGGCTGAACAACGATCGTGCGTGCCACCTGGCCGTCCGGGCGCAGCACGTCAAGCTTCACGGGCTGATCGGGAAGCGGTTTTCCGTCGCTGTCGCGCAGCAGGCCGTTAAGGATCACAGTTTCACCCGGACGATAAAGATCGCGCGGGCCAAACATAAAGAATTGCTTGCTGAAGCCGGGGCTACCGGCGATGTCGAACTCTGCCAGGTCGAGCGCTGGCAGCTTGAGATCGAGCAGCGTAGTCTGGCCGTCTTTGCTGGCGAGGATCAGCGCGGCTTCTTTGTCTGTTTCAAGCTTCGCATGGCCATCGGCGTCGCTGCTGGCTTCGGCGAGCGTCTGACCTTTGTCATTCAGCAGCGTGACGGTGACCCCGGACTGCGCCGCACCGTTTTCCAGGCTCTGGGTGAAGATGTCCAGCCGGTTATGATAGCGGTGAGCAGACAAACCGATATCGCTCAGGGTAAAGAGCGTTGCGGCATTGCTGTAGTTGTAGTGCCCTGCCTGGCTCATGACCGCGATATAGACGCCGGACTGCTGGAGCGGCTTAATATCCTTGAGCGGCAGGAGCAGTTTTTCACGCGTGTTGCGCGCCGGGTTGAGGTCAAAACGACCGGTATAGACCAGTTCCGCCATCTTCAGCAGATTGTCAGATTCCCAGTTGGTCAGCGAGTTGCGGTACTCCCACTGGCTGACAAACGAGGCCAGCGATTCCGGCTTCACGCGGTAGAAATTGACGTCCACATTGTTGACGTTAAGCGCCATCACCGGCAGCCCTTCCACCACCTTGCCCGGCAGCAGCGAGCCGCGGCTGGCGAAACCGACCGACGGCTCTATATCTCGCGTGGTCAGGGCTTTTTCATAATCAATGCCAAAGGTCGCTTTGTTCAGCGCCACCAGGCCACGATCCACGGTGATAACCAGATTACGGTTTGGCTCCAGATGGCGCAGGCGAAGCTCTTTCAGGTTAGGCGCAAGTTCCCACGCCCCGTCAACTTTGCCGCTTTTCTTATCCACAACATGCACTGTTTTCGCGAAATCCTGTTCCGGATCCAGCGGGACAGAGAAGGTCAGCACCAGCGTAGCGGCGCCGTCCAGTTGCACTTCAGACGCATCAAGCAGAGTCAGCGCTTTTCCCTGACTCTGGGCGGCCATTTTAGCCAGCTTTTCAGCGTCGGGCTTTTCCGCGGCTTTCGGTGTTGATGCGGTGGATGCTGCGGCAGCCGCAGCCTGAGGTTTATCGTCGCTGTTATCACAGGCGACAAGCGTAAAGGTGGTGAGCAGCGCGAGAGAGATCGCGGCTAAGCGAAACGGTTTCATCCTGTGTCCCTGGCCTGAGGGGGCCTGTTGGTCGTCGTCCGGATAAGTATTATCCGCAAGTTTCGTTAATACAAAAAGTCCAATTTAAGAATCTGGAAAGCGCCTCGCAGAATGGCATCACGCCGCTACACCGTGATGGAACCGCGATCACAGCGCATAACGTCACATGTTACCTTTTACGTCATTTGTTTTTAAAACAAGAAGATAGCTGGATATGTTCGCTCAGAGCCTGCTAGTTTTATGACCATGACGCACCCCGAGTGCGCGGTTCAAAAAGAGAGAAAGCCATGAAACGAGCCGTGAACGCCCTACAAAATTTCGGAAAATCATTATACGGACCGGTACTTATCTTACCGATTGTCGGTCTGTTTATCGCCTTTGGCAATGTGCTGGGCAACGGTAACCTGGCCGAATACCTGCCGTTCCTTGGTCATCCGCTTATCCAGAGTATCGGCCAGCTGATCGCCAAATCTGCCGTGTCGGTGCTGGTCAACCTGGCGCTGGTGTTTGCCGTCGGGATCCCGATTGGTCTGGCGACGCGCGATAAAGGCTACGCGGCGCTGATTGGTCTGGTGACTTTCGTGGTGTTTATCAACGCCATGAACGTGACGCTGCAGCTGCAGGGCGAGCTGGCCCCTGCTGAGCAGATGAAAGCCGCCGGGCAAAGCATGGTGCTGGGCGTTCAGGTGCTGGAGATGGGCGTTTTCGCCGGGATCCTGACCGGGGCGCTCTCCGGTTACCTGTACAACAAATACTCCGGCGTACAGTTTAACGGCGCGATGGCGATTTACTCCGGCCACTGTTTTGTCGCCATTGTCATGTTGCCCGTCTCTATGCTGCTCGGCGTGGTAATGAGCGAACTCTGGCCGTACGCGCAGCATGGGATTAGCGCCCTGGCGCTGGCAATTAAAGGCTCTGGCCCGTTCGGGGTGGCGATCTACGGTTTCCTTGAGCGCATTCTGGTGCCGACCGGCCTGCACCATCTGGTTTATACGCCGTTCCTGTATACCGAACTGGGGGGCACGCAGGAGGTGTGCGGCACGGCTTACCAGGGCGCGCGCAATATCTACTTCGCCGAGATGGCATGCCCGGATGTGAAGCAGCTCAGCAGCACGGTAGTGTGGGACGCGCGCGGCATCAGCAAGATGTTCGGCCTGCCCGCCGCGGCGCTGGCGATGTACATGACCGCGAAGCCGGAGCGTAAAGCCGTTGCGAAAGCCATTCTGATCCCAGCGGCGCTAACCTCAGTGCTGGTCGGCGTGACCGAACCGATTGAATTCTCCTTCCTGTTCGTCGCCCCGCTACTGTTCGTGGTGCATGCGGTCCTGACCGGTATTGGCATGATGCTGTTCTCGCTGCTGGGCGTTCATGCCATCGGCGCCAACGGGATTATCGATTTCATTCTTTACAACCTGCCGCTCGGCACCGAGAAATCCAACTGGCCGATGTACATCGTGGTTGGGCTGATCATGTTTGCCCTCTACTTTGTGGTGTTCCGCTTCCTGATCCTGCGCTTCAACATGAAAACACCGGGCCGTGAAGATGAGGACCAGGAGACGCGCCTCTACAGCAAGCAGGAGTACCAGGCGAAGGGCAATAACGACGGGCTGGGCGAGTCCATCGTGGTGGGCCTGGGCGGCCGGGAAAATATTGAGGTTGTGGATAACTGCTACACCCGCTTACGCGTCACGGTGAAGGATGTCGCCATCATCGACGAGCCGCGCCTGAAGGCGACCGGCGCGAAAGGGGTTATCAAACAAGGTAACAACGTTCAGGTGGTCTACGGGCTGCACGTCAAAAAAATGCGAGAAGCCGTTGAGACGTTTCTCTGAAAGGAGCTAAAGATGTTTACACCCCCATTCATTCTGTCGATTGCCGGCGGCGGCAGCACTTACACGCCGGGTATTGTGAAAAGCCTGATGGTGCGCCTGCAGGATTTCCCGCTGGCCGAAATCCGCCTCTATGACATCGACGAGGCGCGTCAGAACACCATTGCGCCGGTGGTTGAGAAAGTGATTCGCGACCACAGTCAGAGCATCAAATTTACCGTCACCAGTGACCCGGAAGTGGCGTTCAGCGGCGCGCATTTCGTTTTCGCCCAGATGCGCGTCGGCCAGTACAAAATGCGCGAGCAGGATGAGAAGATCCCGCTGCGTCACGGCGTGGTCGGCCAGGAGACCTGCGGCCCCGGCGGGCTGGCCTACGGACTGCGCACGATCCTGCCGATGGTCGAGCTTATCGATCTGGTGGATCGCTACGCGCATGAGAAAGCCTGGATCGTGAACTACTCCAACCCGGCGGCGATCGTCGCGGAGGGCGTGCGACGCCTGCGACCAAATGCTCGCGTGCTGAACATCTGCGATATGCCGGTCGCGGCGATGCGTAATATGGGGGCCATTCTGGGTGTCGATCGTCGCAAACTGGAGGTGGACTACTTTGGCCTGAACCACTTCGGCTGGTTTACCCGCGTGCTGGTGGACGGCGAGGACAAATTACCGGAGCTGCGTAAACATATCGCGAAGTTTGGCCTGCTGACGGAAGATGCGGCAAAAACCGATCCGCAGCACTCGGATCCTTCGTGGGTTAAAACCTGGCGCAACATCAAGCCGATTATGGATAACTTCCCGGAGTACCTGCCGAACCCGTACCTGCAGTACTACCTGATGCCGAACCAGATTGTGGAGCATCAGAACCCGGACTATACCCGCGCCAATGAAGTGATGAACGGGCGTGAGAAAAAGCTGTTCGCCGCCGCCGAAGAGTACAAGCACACCGGGATTTTACCGGATGCCTTCCACGTGGGCGTTCACGGCGAGTTTATCGTCGATGTCGCCTGCTCGCTGGCCTTTAACCTGCGCCAACGCCATCTGGTAATGGTGGAGAACCGCGGGGCGATTACTAATCTGCCATACGATGCGGTGGTGGAAGTACCCGCCTACATCACCTCCGAAGGGCCGGAGCCTGTGCGCGTGGGGCTGGTACCGCTGTTCCACCAGACCCTGCTGCAACAGCAGCTGGCGTCTGAACAGCTGCTGGTAGAGGCGACCATCGAAGGCAGCTATGAGAAAGCGCTTCAGGCGTTCACCCTCAACCGCACCGTGCCCACCATGGAGCACGCAAAAGCGATTCTGGATGAGATGATAGAAGCCAACCGCGACTACTGGCCTGCGCTGCAAAAAGCCTGGCAGGACGGCGAAACGGTGAAAAAGTAGGGGCTTGCTCGCGAGTTGAACGTGGTTTGCTTGTCGGTGTCAGAAAAAACACCGACAATCCTTTTTTACGGAAAAGAATGGAGGCAACCCATGTCCACCTCATATTTTGTCGCCGCCGACTGGCTGATTGAGCACGGCGACGATCCGGAAGTCCAGATTATTGACGCGCGTATGGCCCCGCCGGGCCAGGAACATCGTGACGTTCCCGGTGAATACCGCGCAGGGCATCTGCCTGGCGCGGTATTTTTTGATATCGAAGCCCTCTCCGATCATACTTCTCCCCTGCCGCACATGCTGCCACGCCCGGAAGCTTTTTCCGTGGCGATGCGCGAGCTGGGCGTCAGCAAAGACAAACATCTTGTTGTTTACGATGAAGGCAATCTGTTCTCCGCGCCGCGCGCATGGTGGATGCTGAAACAGTTTGGCGTGGAAAAAGTCTCGATTCTGGCGGGCGGTCTGGCGGGCTGGAAGCGTGACGAGCTGCCGCTCCAGCAGGGCGACGTGACGCTGCCGGAAGGCGAGTTCGACGCGACGTTCGACGTCAACGTGGTAAAGCGCCTGACCGACGTACTGGTCGCGAGCCATGAAAAGACGGCGCAAATCGTCGATGCGCGCCCTGCACCACGCTTTAACGCTGAAGCGGATGAACCACGTCCAGGGCTGAGACGAGGCCATATTCCAGGTGCGCTGAACGTGCCGTGGGGCGACCTGGTGTTTGAGGGCGAGCTGAAAACTACCGACGAGCTGCGTGCCATTTTTGACCGCGCGGGCGTGGATTTACATCGCCCGATTATTGCCAGCTGCGGCTCCGGCGTGACGGCCTGCGTGGTGATCCTGGCGCTCGCCACCCTCGGCGTCAACGACGTTACGCTCTACGACGGCGCCTGGAGCGAATGGGGGGCGCGTGACGATCTGCCAGTTGAACCGGCGAAATAATGGATAACCGCCTGGCCACGCTGTTAACGCGCGGGGCGTCCCTGACCCGCGCGGAGTAACGCGTCCTCGCCCACCTGACGGAGCATCCGCTGCTGGTGGGCAACATCACGGTGCGCGAACTGGCGCAGGCGACATTTGTTTCTACCGCCACCATTATGCGGCTGTGTCAGAAGCTGGGGTTTAGCGGCTTTAGCGAGTTTATCTGGCACTGCAAGCAGCTGCTCTCCGACACGCCACATATTGCCGCTCAGGCTCAATCCCTTCCTGAGCTCCCGGCGCTGTTTAATCAGTTTATCGCTAACTATCAGCACACCTTCCAGTGGATCACGCAGGAGAAGCGCCAGCAGTTCGCCGACCTGCTGCGGCAGAAAGAAAGCTTTTTCCTCTACGGGGCCGGGTTTTCCTATCTCTTTGCCGAATACCTGACCAAGAAGCTGCAGGTGCTGGGCAAAACGGCGTTCATCTCCGGGCCGGGGGGCAGCCGAAACATTTTTCTCAGCAACGCCGCGCGTTATCAGGTATTTATTGCCGTCTCCCGCAGCGGCGAAACGGAACAGGTGCTGGATAAGGCGCGGATTGCCAAAAACGTCGGCATGACGGTCGTCGCCTTTACCCGCGCCTCGGCCAATACGCTGGCGGGCATGGCGGACGTGCACTTTGCACTGTATGACGAAGCGGTGCACTTCGCCGCCGAAGCCGCGGGCGTGACGTCGTTTGAGTCGAATCTGGTGCTGCTGATGGATTTACTGCTGCTGGAGGCAACGGGGTGACATTCACCCCGCCGTAATCAGATGATGCGGTTGGTCTTGAGATCGCGCAGGAAGCCGCCCCAGCGACGCTCGTAGAACGGCGTGATATGCTCGGTGATGAAGTGGCTGATGCCCTTCTCACCTTTCGTCACCTGACAGATATCGATCGGCTCATCGCCCGGCAGCGTGTCGGTGGCCACGCTTCCCGCCGCCTGAATGATGTCGTCGATATCGCCGTCGGCTTCAATCCCAATCAGCAGAACAGGCTTTTCGTCAGCGCTCTCTTTGATAAAGCAGAGGAACGCGCGTCTTACCGGTTTCAGAGTTTTGAACAGCGTGGTCAGAGAATCGATCATCTGCGCAGGCGGCTCGGCCACCTCAGACAGCAGCAGCATTTCGCCCCCTTCCAGCACCTCCTGGGTGCTAAGCGGATTGCCCTCTTCACCAATCAGATGGCTGATCTCGCGCGGGGTGAACTCTTTCCCGGTTGGCAGCTTAGCGTTAAGGAACAGCGTCTGGCCCAGCGTCATTTCGAACAGCGTGCGCACCGGCATCACCACGAACGCCTGTTCATCTTCTACCGCTTCCTGCAACGCTTCCAATGAAGTAAAGAACGGGATAACCGACGTGCCGTCATCTTTCTCCCAGTGCAGCAGATCCAGCGCGCTGTCTTCGACAACCTGCTCACCTTCCGCCGCGGTGCCCGGTACCCAGACGGTGGATTCCAGTAGCGTGCGGAAAAATGCCGGACGGTGGGCGGGCTCGGTCGCCGCCTGTTCCAGCAGGGTTTCTAATTCGTTTTTGGTATCTGACATAGTTTGGCTACTTCAATAAACGCCGGGTGGCGCTTTGCTTACCCGGCCTACAAAACCACAGGCCCGTGCAAGCGCAGCGCCGCCGGGCAAAAAAGATCACTCAGCCGTCAGCAGGTTCGCCACGGTACGCACGCCCAGACCGGTCGCACCCGCGGACCACTGCTCAACTGCCGCCTTACGGTAGGTTGCGGAGCAGTCGATGTGCAGCCAGCCTTCGTGATAGTTCTCAACGAAGTGCGACAGGAAGCCTGCTGCGGTACTTGCCCCCGCCGGGTACGCCGCGCTCGCGGTGTTATTCAGCTCGGCAAAGTTAGACGGCAGCTGGCTGCGGTGGAACTCGGCCAGCGGCAGACGCCAGAACGGTTCGTTTTCCGCAGCCGCGCTTGCCAGCAGGCGAGCGGCCAGCTTGTCGTCAAAGCTGAACAGCGCGTGGTAGTCGTTGCCGAGGGCGGTTTTCGCCGCGCCGGTCAGGGTCGCCATGTCGATAATCAGCTCTGGCTTCTGGGCAGAGGCGTCGATCAGGCCATCGGCCAGCACCAGACGGCCTTCGGCATCGGTGTTCATCACTTCGACATTTTTACCGTTGCGGTAGCGAATGATGTCGCCCAGCTTGAAGGCGTTGCCGCTCACCATGTTGTCCGCGCAGCACAGGTAGAGCTTCACGCGCTTGTTCAGACCGCGGGTGATGGCGAACGCCAGCGCGCCGGTGATGGTTGCCGCGCCGCCCATGTCGGACTTCATGGAATCCATGAACGCGCTCTGCTTCAGGCTGTAGCCGCCGGTGTCGAAGGTAATGCCTTTACCGACCAGGCAGGCAAAGACCGGCGCGTCTTTATCGCCGGTTGGGTTGTAATCCAGCGCCAGCAGGACCGGAGGACGCTCAGAACCACGGCCCACGGTGTGGATGCCCATGTAGTTCTGCTCGCGCAGATCTTCACCTTTGGTGATGCGGTAGGACATGTTATCCCCCGCCACGCCGCACAGCAGGTCAACGGCGCGCTGCGCAAGCTGTTCAGGACCAAGCTCTTCCGCCGGGGCGTTGATGGTGTCGCGCACCCAGTCGATAATTTTCAGGCGGCTTTCCAGCTCTTTCTGACCGGCTTCGTCGAGGTTCGCCCACTCAATTTTACGGGTGCCTTTCGGGCCTTTGTAGCCCGCCCAGAACGCCCAGCTGCGGTCAGTATCCCAACCTTCGCCTTCCAGCGAGACATGCTTAATGCCCAGGCCGTCAATTTTACGCGCGGCGCGCTGGATCAGACCTAAATCATCTTTGCCCGTCAGGTGCAGGGTGATACCGTCGTTGTTGATGCTGTAGCTGGCTTTCTCGCCCCAGCGCGCGTCGGCGGGCTGCGTAGAGAGCGTAATCTTCATCGCTTCGGTCATTTTATTTATCCTTATTAGCAAACGGGCCGCCTGAAGGCAGCCCGTTAAGTGATTTACTCTGCTTCATCTAACCAGACTAACAGAATCGCCTCCAGAATTTTTTCATTGGATGCGTTTGGATCGTCGTCGAAATCCTCTAAATCGCAGATCCACTGGTGCATGTCGGTGAATCGTACGGTTTTGGGATCGAGATCCGGGTTCGCGTCGTAGAGCGCTTCGCCGATTTCACGGCTGTCTGTCCACTTCAGTCCCATATTAATGCTCGCGTGCGTGGTTGATGGTGTAGCGTGGGAATTCCACGACCAGATCTTCATCGGTCACCGCGGCCTGGCAGCTCAGGCGGCTGTCTGGCTCCAGACCCCATGCTTTATCCAGCATGTCGTCTTCGTCTTCGGTGCTCTCTGCGAGAGAGTCAAAACCTTCACGCACGATGCAGTGGCAGGTGGTGCAGGCACAGGATTTTTCACAGGCGTGTTCCACTTCGATACCTGCACGCAGGGCAACATCGAGAATGGTTTCACCGGTCTTCGCTTCCAGAACAGCGCCATCCGGACAGAGGTCCGCATGAGGCAAAATAACAATCTTTGGCATATTAAACCTCGTCCACGGACTGGCCTTTCAGCGCGACGCGGACAGATTTGTCCATGCGGCGAGCAGCGAAGTCCTGGGTTTGTTTATCAACGTTTTTAATGGCTTCTTCTATTGCGTCAGCGTCATTGCCTTCGGCGACTGCGCGTAAGCGCGCGGCAGCCTCGTCAATTACCTGACGCTCGGCGGCGCTTAACAGCGCGGCATCGGCAGCGAGCGCCCCGTTCAGACTTTCCAGCACACGTGCGGCTTCAACTTTCTGTTCAGCCAGCATACGTGCCTTCACATCCTGCTCGGCGTAGCTCATTGAATCCTGGATCATGGAGGCGATTTCGCCATCGGTCAGGCCGTAGGACGGCTTCACCTGGATGGACGACTCCACTCCGGTGGATTTTTCCATCGCCGTGACGCTCAGCAGGCCGTCCGCATCAACCTGGAAGGTCACGCGAATATGCGCCCCGCCAGCTGGCAGCGCCGGGATGCCGCGCAGCGCAAAGCGCGCCAGAGAGCGGCAGTCCTGCACCAGTTCGCGCTCGCCCTGCATCACGTGGATGGACATCGCGGTCTGGCCGTCTTTGAAGGTGGTGAACTCCTGCGCACGCGCCACCGGAATGGTGGTGTTACGCGGGATCACTTTCTCCACCAGGCCGCCCATGGTTTCTAAACCGAGAGACAGCGGGATGACGTCCAGCAGCAGCATTTCGCTGTCCGGCTTGTTGCCAACCAGAATATCGGCCTGGATAGCGGCGCCGACGGCAACCACTTTGTCCGGGTCGATGGAGGTCAGCGGCGTGCGGCCAAAAAATTCGCCCACGCGCTCTCGCACCAGCGGCACGCGCGTTGAGCCGCCCACCATGACCACTTCCAGCACCTCGTCAGCCTCCACGCCCGCATCCTTCAATGCGCGACGGCAGGCCAGCAGGGTGCGTTTAACCAGAGGCGCAATCAGCTCGCTGAACTGGTCGCGGGTGATTTCACCCTGCCAGCCTGCAACATTAACGCTGACCGACTGCGCATCGCTCAGCGCAATTTTGGCGTCGATGGCTGCATCCAGCAGTTCGCGCTGAACGCGCGCATCGCTGCGATCGCTGATGCCCGCCTGCTCGCGGATGTAGTCCGCCAGCAGATGGTCGAAATCATCGCCGCCGAGCGCGGAATCCCCGCCTGTCGCCAGCACTTCAAACACGCCGCGGCTCAGGCGCAGGATAGAAATATCAAAGGTGCCGCCGCCCAGATCGTAGACCGCAATTACCCCTTCCTGACCGGAGTCGAGGCCGTAGGCAATCGCCGCCGCCGTCGGTTCGTTCAGCAGGCGCAGCACGTGCAGGCCCGCCAGACGCGCGGCGTCTTTGGTGCCCTGTCGCTGTGCGTCGTCAAAATAGGCCGGAACGGTGATCACTACGCCGTCCAGATCGCCGCCAAGCGTCGCCGTCGCGCGCGCAGCCAGCGCTTTGAGGATATCAGCGGAAACACGAATTGGGTTCAGCAAACCGGCCGCCGTGGCAATCATCGGCAGACCGTTTTCACTGGCCTGCAGCTGATACGGCAGGTGCGGGTAGCGGGTCTGGATATCAGCCAGCGAGCGGCCCATCATGCGCTTTACGGAGCTGATGGTGTTGGCCGGATCGCGCGCGGCGTTGGCGCGGGCGTCATAGCCGACCGCGTGACCCTGCTGCTGGTAGTGGACCACGGAAGGCAGCAGATGGCGGCCCTGCTCGTCGGCCAGCGTTTCCGCCTGGCCGCTGCGCACGGTCGCCACGAGGGAATTGGTGGTGCCCAGGTCAATACCGACCGCCAGACGACGCTGGTGCGGTGCGGCGCTTAAGCCAGGCTCACTAATTTGTAATAAGGCCATAATTGCTTCCGAAATTAAAAATCGAGCAGCTTTTCTTCGAGTTGTTCAGCGCTGCTTCGCAGTTTATCGAGAAAACGGAGTTTGCGCACAGTGTCTGCCGCCACGTCCCAGGTCTCGTTGTTCAGTTGCTCCACCATCTGCTGATGGCGGGTATCGAACATGCCCTTCACGCGCGTGATAAAACGTTCCAGACGCGCTTCGTCTTTGGCCTGTTCAATATCATCCAGCTCTTCGCGCAGCTCCAGCTGTTCCATCAGAAACGCGGTGTCGCGCACGGTGTGCTGTTCGCTCGCCAGATCAAAGCCGTGGAGCGAGAGCAGATATTCTGCACGCGCCAGCGGATGGCGCAGCGTCTGCCAGGCCTGGTTGATAGTCGCGGAGTGCGATACCGCAGCCAGCTGCTCTGCCTGCGTCCCGCTGGCGAATTTATCCGGATGATACTGACGCTGCAGATCCTGAAAACGGACCGTCAGCGCCTGAAGATCGATCGGGTATTGAGCGGGTAGTCCGAAGAGAGTGAAGTAATCCATAACAATCTCAGGGGTAGCCTGTTAGAACAAACCCCACGCGCAGCAAAGCCACGGTGGGGTTTCGGATGACGCGCGGTTAAACGTGGAAGCTTTCGCCGCAACCACACTCGTCTTTGACGTTCGGGTTCGTGAATTTGAACCCTTCGTTCAGGCCTTCTTTTACGAAGTCCAGCTGAGTGCCGTTGAGAAATTGCAGGCTTTTGCCATCGACCACCACCTTCACGCCCTTGTCTTCAAACACGGTGTCATCAGACGCCGGCTCGTCAACAAACTCCAGTACGTAAGCCATACCAGAACACCCGGAGGTACGTACGCCCAGTCGCAGGCCAAAGCCTTTACCACGGTTCGCCAGAAAAGAGCTTACTCGCGCGGCAGCGCTGTCGCTAAGGGTAATCGACATACTCAAACCTCAATTATTTTGCTTCACGTTTGCTTTTGTAATCCGCAATGGCGGCTTTGATCGCGTCTTCTGCCAGAATTGAACAGTGAATTTTCACCGGCGGCAGTTCGAGTTCTTCAGCAATATCCGTGTTCTTAATTGCCTGTGCTTCGTCCAGAGACTTGCCCTTCACCCACTCGGTGACCAGGGAGCTGGACGCAATTGCAGAACCGCAGCCGTAGGTCTTGAAGCGCGCGTCTTCAATGATACCTTCATTGTTGACTTTAATCTGCAACTTCATCACGTCGCCACACGCCGGCGCACCAACCATGCCGCTACCGACAGATTCATCGCTGTTGTCAAAAGAGCCAACGTTGCGCGGGTTCTCGTAATGATCGATAACTTTTTCGCTGTATGCCATGATTGAATTCTCCTTATATACCGATTAGTGATGTGACCATTCAATGCTGTTCAGATCCACGCCCTGCTTGAACATTTCCCACAGTGGAGAAAGGTCGCGCAGACGGCCAATGGAGTTACGAACCAGCTTGATGGTGTAGTCAATCTCTTCTTCGGTAGTGAAACGACCTAAAGAGAAACGGATAGAGCTGTGTGCCAGCTCGTCAGTCATACCCAGCGCGCGCAGCACGTAGGATGGCTCCAGGCTTGCAGACGTACAGGCAGAACCGGAAGAAACGGCCAGGTCTTTCAGCGCCATGATCAGCGATTCGCCTTCAACATAGTTGAAGCTGACGTTGAGGATATTCGGCGCGCCCTGCTCGAGATCGCCGTTCAGATACACTTCTTCCATATCTTTCACGCCGTCCCACAGACGGTTACGCAGCGTGCGCAGGCGTGCCATCTCGGTTTCCATCTCTTCTTTCGCAATGCGGTACGCTTCGCCCATGCCCACGATCTGGTGAACAGGCAGCGTACCGGAACGCATGCCGCGCTCGTGACCGCCGCCGTGCATCTGTGCTTCGATGCGGATACGTGGCTTACGACGAACGTACAGTGCGCCGATCCCTTTCGGGCCATAGATTTTGTGGCCGGAGAAGGACATCAGGTCTACTTTCAGCTGGCTCAGGTTGATAGGCAGTTTGCCCACGCTCTGGGTCGCGTCCACGTGGTAGATGATACCGCGCGCGCGGCACATTTCGCCGATGGTGGCGATGTCCTGAACGACGCCGATTTCGTTGTTAACGTGCATGATGGAGACCAGGATGGTGTCGTCACGCATCGCCGCTTCGAGCTCTTTCAGGTCAATAATACCGTTGCTCTGCGGCGCCAGATAGGTCACTTCGAAACCTTCACGCTCCAGCTGGCGGCAGGTGTCCAGCACGGCTTTGTGTTCGGTTTTGCTGGTGATGATGTGCTTGCCTTTTTTCTGATAAAAGTTGGCTGCACCTTTGATCGCCAGGTTGTCGGATTCGGTCGCACCGGAGGTGAAAACAATCTCACGCGGGTCGGCACCCACCAGGTCAGCAATCTGATTACGGGCGATATCCACCGCCTCTTCAGCATGCCAGCCAAAACGGTGTGAACGGGAAGCTGGGTTACCAAAGTTTCCGTCCAGGGTCAGACACTGCATCATTTTCTCGGCAACACGCGGGTCCACCGGCGTGGTTGCGGAGTAGTCGAGATAAATCGGTAATTTCATTGCTCTATAAACTCCGTACATCGCTTCAATGCAAGGAATCAGGCAACCGGCTGGATGTACGACCGAGTACGCGGGGTGTGACCACCCCGGCCTGATTCTGAAATACTTATCGTTTTATTACGCGCGTAATTTGACGTCGATAGCGTCCTGCGCGCGGGTGCTGCGTTGTGAATCATGACTGTGCTGACGGCCTGATACGTCCAGAACTTCCTGGTTATTGACCAGTTCACCGAGGGTGATGTTGTTCAGGAAGCCGGTCAGACGGTCGCTCAGATCGCGCCACAGCGCGTGGGTCAGGCACTTATCGCCGCCCTGGCAGCCGCCTTTACCCTGGCAACGGGTTGCGTCAACGGATTCATCCACCGCGCTAATCACTTCGCCAACCGCAATACTGCCCGCGTCTTTACCCAGCAGATAACCGCCGCCCGGGCCACGAACGCTGGACACCAGTCCATTTTTACGCAGTCTGGAGAACAGCTGTTCCAGGTAAGAGAGGGAGATCCCTTGTCGTTCAGAAATATCAGCCAACGGAACCGGGCCCGCTTCGGAGTTGAGCGCAACGTCCAGCATCGCGGTCACGGCATAACGCCCTTTAGATGTCAGTCTCATGTCTTACTTAACCTCAAACTCGCCCCTGCCCGGGGTTTTTTATTGTAAAATGGGGGTATTGCATAGCAGGGCCAAGTCTGACATTCCTGACTAAAATGGTCAACTATTTACTTGACTGTTTTAGTCAGGTATTTAACCTTCTGTGCCTTCATAATATAGGTGCGGCCTGATGCCCTCACCCCAACCCTCTCCCACGGGGAGAGGGGGAAATCGGCACTACTCTTTATTCTTCTGCTCAATCGACGCCAGAATTCCGCGCAGGATGTTCAGCTCCTGGCTTTCCGGACGCGCGCGGGTAAACATGCGGCGCAGCTTGTTCATTACCTGGCCAGGGTGGCCTTCACGGATGAAGCCGGTAGCGAGCAGCGTCTGCTCCAGGTGACCGTAGAAACGCTCAAGGTCGTCCACCAGCGGGTAGGCCGTCTCTTCTTTCGGTTCTGCCTGCTTCTCCTGCGTCGCCAGCCATGCCATGCGCACTTCGTAGGCGATTACCTGCACCGCCATTGCCAGGTTCAGCGAGCTGTATTCCGGGTTGGCGGCAATCGCCACGTGGTAGTGGCACTTCTGCAGTTCGTCGTTGGTAAGGCCAACGCGCTCGCGGCCAAACACCAGCGCAACCGGCGCCTGCTCTGCTTCTGAGACGCTTTTCAGGCCGCATTCGCGCGGGTCCAGCATCGGCCACGGCAGCGTGCGTGAGCGCGCGCTGGTGCCGACAACGAGGCTGCAGCCGGCCAGCGCTTCGTCGAGGGTATCAACGATCTGCGCGTTGCCGATCACGTCGCTGGCCCCGGCCGCCAGGGCGATAGCCTGAGAGTCTGGTTTCACCAGCGGATTAACCAGCCACAGGTTCGTTAAGCCCATGGTTTTCATAGCGCGGGCAACGGAGCCCATGTTGCCGGTGTGCGATGTTTCGACCAGCACGATTCGAATGTTTTGCAGCATAATTTTTAGATGTCTGGGTTCAGTGTCTGAAGAATATTCGGGCATATTATCATAAACGGGAGACATAATCCGATCCCGCTGCTATACTCTGCGCCGATTTTCCTGTTCTTTAACATCCAGTGAGAGAGACCGATGCATCCGATGCTGACCATCGCCGTGCGCGCAGCGCGCAAGGCGGGTAATGTAATTGCCAAACACTACGAAACGCCAGACTCCGTAGAAACCAGCCAGAAAGGCAGCAATGATTTCGTGACTAACGTCGATAAAGCCGCAGAAGCGATTATTATCGAAACGATCCGCAAATCTTACCCGCAGCACACCATCATCACCGAAGAAAGCGGTGAACATGAAGGTACCGATCAGGATGTTCAATGGGTTATCGATCCACTGGATGGCACCACCAACTTCGTTAAACGCCTGCCACACTTCTCTGTGTCAATCGCAGTACGCATTAAAGGCCGTACTGAAGTCGCCGTTGTTTACGATCCAATGCGTAACGAACTGTTCACCGCGACCCGCGGTCAGGGCGCGCAGCTGAACGGCTACCGTCTGCGCTGCAGCAACGCACGCGACCTGGACGGCACCATCCTGGCGACCGGCTTCCCGTTCAAGGCGAAGCAGCACGCAACTACCTATATGAATATCCTGGGCAAGCTGTTCACCGAATGCGCTGACTTCCGTCGCACCGGCTCTGCTGCACTGGATCTGGCCTACGTGGCAACCGGCCGCGTTGACGGTTACTTCGAACTGTCACTGAAGCCGTGGGACTTCGCTGCGGGCGAGCTGATCGCACGTGAAGCAGGCGCGATTGTTTGCGACTTCACCGGCGGCCACAACTACATGACCACCGGCAACATCGTTGCGGGTAACCCACGCGTTGTTAAAGCCATGCTGGCCAACATGCGTGACGAGCTGAGCGATGCGCTGAAGCGTTAATCTCCTCATCTCAGCCCTCTCCCCAAAGGGGAGAGGGTGCTAAACGGCGCCGCGCTCATCCACATCGTTACCGCCGCCACCAGCAGAATCACTCCCCCCGCCAGCGCGAGCGTTGTCCATCCTACCTGTCGCCACAGTACCGGCGTTTTATTGCCGCTGAGTTTTACCGCAAGCTGACGGAAGCTGTGAACCAGCAACGCCAAAGACGAAATGGTGAGAGAGGTTCCTGCCGCCATCGCCAGCGCCGAGAGCATGCCCCAGCCGAACACGCCAATCACTTTACTGAACAGCAGCACCATGATTGCCCCCGAGCACGGGCGCATCCCCATAGAGAGAACTATCATCAGCCGCGCGCGCCAGTCGTCACCGCTCTGTAATTGTTCCTGCGTCGGCAGATGCTGATGCCCGCAGCCGCAGTGTTCATCATGAACGTGGTGCGGCGTAAAGGTTTTGAATTTGGGCTTTTGCAGCAGCGCGCGCAGCTTTTTCAGCGCCCGCCAGCAGAGGATCAGCCCCAGCACGCCGACCAGCGCATAGCTGCCCTTCTCCAGCCAGAAGCTGCTCAGGTGCAGCTGGCGCGCGGGAAGCTGTAATAGCGAAAGCACAACCACCACCAGCGCAATCGCCACGCCCCCCTGCAGCAGCGAAGAGGCCAGCGTCAGGCCAATGCTTGATTTCAGCTTCGACGGATGGGTGGCAAGCCAGGTGGTAATAACGATTTTGCCGTGCCCCGGCCCCAGCGCGTGCAGCACGCCATAGATAAAGCTGAACGCCAGCAGGGAACCGCCCGCTTTGGTCGGGTTCTCTGCCACCGCCTTCAGCAGCCCGCTCATCTGCTGGTTGACCTCACGCTGCCAGATGATGCTTTTCATCATCACCTGCGGCCAGGCCTGCCACAACCAGAGCGAACCGCAAACGGCGAGCAGTAGAAAAAGCGCCAGCGGCCAGAGGTGCAGCCAGCGGCGCGGCTTTCGTACCGGAGAGGAGATCACTGACATTGTAACGTTACCTTCTGCGCAAACTGTTTACCCAGTTCCATGTCCTCCGGTGGGGCATCCTCTTTATCAAGAGAGACAGCAAAATTCAGCGTCTCTTCGCTGGGCTTCGGGGTGTGAACCGTAATGTTGCAGGTTTTTTGCAACGACGCAGGAAGCTGCACGTCGCTGTCCTCGGCGTAGCTCATATCGACGTAGTACGTTGGGTCAAAGGTGGAAAACGTATAGGTTTGTCCTGCCAGCGGCTGCGGATGCGCCAGTGGGAGCACGAACGTCAGCACTGCCTGATGTCCGTCGCGGGACATGCCGTATTCTGTCGGGCGATTGAGGAACTTCACCTTTTGTCCGTTATGCCAGAACTCGGTGAAGTAGTGCTGCCCGAGCACGTTGGCCATCACTTCTGCCGCCAGCTTTTTCCAGATTTCGTCGCCCGGCTTCGCGTTACCCGCATCATAAAGCAGATCCGCCGAGGTGATTTCATCCATCGTCCAGCGCATTTTCAGGCCGCTCAGCTGCGTGCCGTCGGTGACCAGCTCGGTTTTCAGGCTGATAAAACTGTGAGGATGTGCGCTGGCGGTAAAGGTGATAACCGCCAAAAATAACGCCATCGCATTTTGTTTAACTGTCTGCATCAATTCCTCACGTCAAAAATTCTGTGATGTTCCCCAGCAATCCTGAGTGAAAGGCCTGCCGGCGCGCTTTTCAGCGCCCATCCTTTAGCTATTCTTATCAAACATTCACACTGGATACCCGACAGATGATGACGACGCTTGAAATTCCATCTGTGCTTTCCAGTTCGCAGCGCCGCTGCCAGGTGCTTTTGATGCTTTACCTGCCCGATGCTGCCGTCACCGCACAGAGCATAATCGCTGCCAACGGCGTGGACGAGGTCATGGCACGGCAAGATATAGCCGAGACGCGCGATGAAATCCAGCGCTATCACCGGCTGGATATCGTCACGCACCATGACGGCAGCTACCGAATTGAAGGCACTGCCCTGAATCAGCGTTTATGTCTGCTGCACTGGCTGCGCAGGGCGCTCCGCCTTTGTCCGCAGTTTGTCTCGCACCAGTTTACCCCAGCCTTAAAAACCGCGCTTAAACAGCACGGCATCGCGCGGCCGCTCTACGACGATGCTAATCTGCGGGCGCTGATCGGCTTCTGCTCACGCAAGCTGCAGCGTCAGTTTGAATGCCGGGACGTCCAGTTCTTACAGCTCTACTTGCAATACTGCCTCATCCAGCACCACTTAGGGAATACGCCGCAGTTTTCCCATGCGCAGCGCAGCTGGACCCAGTCGCGGGGAGAGTATTTTACGGCGCAGGAGATTGTTCGTCACTGGAAGCGGCGCGTGCCGCAGGGCGCGCACGTTGATGAGCAGCTGTTTCTGGCGCTGCTGTTTATGATGCTCCGCACGCCCGATCCGGTGCTTGATAAACACCAGCAGGATCAGCGCCTGCGCCGCGCCATTGTGCGCATGGTGGCCCGTTTCCGCTCCCAGACCGGGATGAACTTCAGCGATGAGCAGGGGCTGACCGATCAGCTGTATATCCATCTGGCTCAGGCGCTGGACCGCTCGCTGTTTGAGATCGGCATCGACAATAGCCTGCCCGAGGAAATTCACCGTCTCTATCCCCGGCTGTTACGCACCACGAAAGAGGCACTCTTTGAGCTGGAAGCCGAATTTGGGCTGCGGTTCTCCGATGAAGAGATGGCGCTGGTAGCGGTTATTTTCGGCGCCTGGCTGATGCAGGAGACCGATCTGCATGAAAAACAGGTAGTGCTGCTGACCGGGGAGGATAAATCCTGTGAGGAGGTGATTGAACAGCAGCTGCGCGAATTAACCCTGCTGCCGCTCAACATTCGCTATCTGACGCTGCAGGCGTTCCAGAAAGAGGGGGCACCGCGCGAAGCCGCGCTGGTTATCACCCCCTATCCTACCGTGCTGCCGCTGTTCTCGCCGCCGCTGATCCACGCGGTTGAATCACTTAACGCGCAGCAGCAGGAACATATTCGCGCCATGCTGGAATCGTAGCTACGCCCGTGCGGCCACTTTCGGTCGAACAAACATCGCCGGGAGCGCCACCAGCGCCATGACCCAGAACACGCCGTGTCCCAGATGCTGATACAGAAAGCCCGCAAAGACCGTCATCACCGCAATGCTGCCGCCCATCGCCACCGCAGAGTAGACCGCCTGCAGACGGATCACGTCCCCGCCCTCGCGCGCCGCGATATAGCGCATCGCCGCCAGGTGGCACACGGTGAAGGTGCCGCAGTGAAGGATCTGCGCCACAATCAGCCACGGCAGTTCGGTCGTCCAGCCCATAATCCCCCAGCGCGCCACGCCGCAGACCGCGGAAAGCAGCAGCAGATCGCGCGCGCCGAAGCGGCGGAACAACTTTTTGCTCAGGGCGAAAATAATGACTTCTGCCACCACCCCCAGCGACCACAGGTAACCGACAGCAGAGGCCGAGTAACCCGCCCCCTGCCAGTAGATGGCGCTGAAGCCATAGTACGCCGCATGCGCCCCCTGAAGCAGACAGACGCACGCCAGAAAACGCCAGCTCTGGGCCACCAGGCTCCGCCAGGCGGGCCAGCCGGCGCTCTCCTGATGGCGACTCTCCCCTTGCGGCATCACCGACGGGCGCAGCAGCATTCCCAGCAGCATCGAGGCAATACCGATACTCAGCAGCGCCAGAATCGCGCGGTAGTCGTAAAGGCTGACCAGTTTCCCCACCAACGCCGAGCCGATCACGAAGGCAATCGATCCCCAGAGGCGCACGCGACCATAGTCCATGGTGATCTGCTTTTGCCAGGTGTTCGCCAGCGCATCCGTCAGCGGCACCAGCGGGGAGAAGAACAGATTAAAGCCAACCATCACCACCATCAGCCAGGCAAACTGGTGGCTGACCCAGAAGCAGGCCGCAAAGACAAGCGTCAGCAGGGCCAGAATGCGCACCGCTTTAATCAGTAAGGAGGGATCGCTGACGCGGGGGGCAATCAGCAGGCTTCCGAGGAAACGCGCCACCAGCCCCGCGCCCAGCAGGATGCCGATGGTTTCTGGCGTCAAACCAATTCCCTTGAGCCAGACGCTCCAGAAAGGCAGAAAAATACCGTAGCTAAAGAAGTAGGTGAAGTAGCTGAGCGCCAGCCAGCGCGTGGAATGCAAGACCATGAATCCCTCCCGAAATGGAGGCGATAGTCTGGCGTTTATCCTGCACTTTAGCAAGTCGTTAGCGCGCTATAAATTAACGATAAATTAACGTCCTGGACAGCCGGTCGGCGTATGGCGTGAGCGGCAAAATTGTATTACGTTTAAAAGACATCGCCTGAAGAGGTCGTTTGCCATGAACAGCTTACGTTATTTCGATTTCGGCTCCTCACGCTCCTTCCTGCTATTGATTGCCCGTATTGCCATCGTTGTCCTGTTTATTATTTTTGGCTATCCCAAGCTGACGGGGTTTAGCGGCACCGTTCAGTATATGACGTCGCTCGGTGCCCCCATGCCGATGCTGGCGGCCATTATCGCCGTAGTAATGGAGGTTCCCGCCGCTATCCTGATCGTGCTCGGCTTTTTCACCCGCCCCCTCGCGGTGCTCTTTGTCTTCTATACGCTGGGCACGGCGATTATCGGTCACCACTACTGGGATATGACCGGAGATGCGGTTGTGCCGAATATGATTAATTTCTACAAGAACGTCAGTATTGCTGGCGCGTTTATTTTGCTGGCGATTGTGGGACCGGGGGCCATTTCCCTGGACCGGCGTTAAGCCATAAAAAAAGGCCGCAAGCGCGGCCTTTTTTTATTTCTGCAAAGCAGAGGAATTATGCGTATACCGGGAAGCGTGCGCAGATATCCAGAACTTTACCTTTGACGCGCTCGATAACCGCTTCGTCATTGATGTTGTCCAGAACGTCACACATCCAGCCAGCCAGCTCTTTCACTTCCGCTTCTTTAAAGCCGCGACGCGTCACGGCCGGAGAACCGATACGGATACCGGAGGTCACGAACGGGCTCTTCGGATCGTTTGGCACGCTGTTTTTGTTCACGGTGATGTTGGCGCGGCCCAGGGCAGCGTCAGCTTCTTTACCGGTCAGGTTCTTATCAACCAGATCCAGCAGGAACAGGTGGTTTTCAGTCCCGCCGGATACCACTTTGTAGCCACGGTTCAGGAACACTTCCACCATCGCTTTGGCGTTCTTAGCAACCTGCTGCTGATACACCTTGAACTCTGGCTCCATCGCTTCTTTCAGCGCGACCGCTTTTGCGGCGATAACGTGCATCAGCGGGCCGCCCTGCGCGCTTGGGAACACGGCAGAGTTCAGTTTTTTGTACAGTTCTTCGTCACCGCCTTTCGCCAGGATCAGGCCACCGCGTGGACCCGCCAGGGTTTTGTGGGTGGTGGTGGTCACAACGTGAGCGTGAGGAACCGGGTTCGGGTAAACGCCTGCGGCAATAAGGCCCGCAACGTGCGCCATGTCAACGAACAGGTACGCGCCGATGCTGTCTGCGATTTCACGCATTTTTGCCCAGTCAACGATACCGGAGTAAGCAGAGAAGCCACCGATGATCATCTTCGGCTTGTGCTCTTTGGCCTGCTTAGCCATGTCTTCGTAGTCAATTTTACCGGACTCATCAATACCGTAAGGAATGATGTTGTACAGTTTGCCGGAGAAGTTAACCGGGGAGCCGTGAGTCAGGTGGCCGCCCTGCGCCAGGTTCATACCCAGAACGGTATCGCCCGGCTGCAGCAGCGCGGTGTAAACAGCGAAGTTAGCCTGAGAGCCGGAGTGCGGCTGAACGTTCGCGTAGTCAGCGCCGAAGAGTGCTTTCGCACGGTCGATAGCCAGCTGCTCAACGATATCAACGTACTCGCAACCGCCGTAGTAGCGCTTGCCCGGGTAACCTTCAGCGTATTTGTTGGTCAGCTGAGAGCCCTGCGCCTGCATCACGCGCGGGCTGGTGTAGTTTTCGGAGGCGATCAGTTCGATGTGCTCTTCCTGACGTACTTTTTCCTGCTCCATAGCCTGCCACAGTTCGGCATCATAATCGGCAATGTTCATTTCACGCTTTAACATCCGCATCTCCTGACTCAGCTAACAAGTAAATTTTGGCCTGTAAAGGCAGTCCTGTTGGACGACGGGCAACAGTATAACTGAATAGTTCTGTGATAACAGGTCTTGACAAACGATTTTACGCAAACGTTTTCCTTCACGCCACGCAAGGGTTTGAGGAATAAAGATCTCACTATTTCCAGCGGATTTCTTTTCAGGTTTGTGATGCGTATTTTTCATCTTGCAAAGAACCATTTACAAAGCATGGGTATTTTTTATAAGATGCATTTAAAATACATCATTAGGTAATATCAGAAGGAAGCTGCCATGCTCGACGCTCAAACCATCGCTACCGTTAAAGCCACCATTCCTCTGCTGGTGGAAACCGGTCCTAAACTTACCGCCCATTTCTACGATCGCATGTTCACGCACAATCCGGAGCTCAAAGAGATTTTCAATATGAGCAACCAGCGTAACGGCGATCAGCGTGAAGCGCTTTTCAACGCCATCGCGGCCTACGCCAGCAATATCGAAAACCTGGCGGCGTTGCTGCCTGCGGTGGAAAAAATCGCGCAGAAGCACACCAGCTTCCAGATCCAACCCGAGCAGTACAACATCGTCGGCACTCACCTGCTGGCAACGCTGGACGAAATGTTCAGCCCGGGCCAGGAGGTGCTGGACGCCTGGGGTAAAGCCTACGGCGTGCTGGCAAACGTGTTTATCAACCGTGAAGCGCAGATCTACAGCGAAAACGCCAGCAAGAACGGCGGCTGGGAAGGAACGCGCGCCTTCCGTATCGTCGAGAAAACGCCGCGCAGCGCGCTTATCACCAGTTTTGAATTTGAGCCGGTTGACGGCCAGCCGGTGGCCGATTACCAGCCGGGCCAGTATCTGGGCGTATGGCTGAAGCCTGAAGGCTTCCCGCACCAGGAGATCCGCCAGTACTCTCTGACCCGCAAACCAAACGGCAAAGGCTACCGCATTGCGGTGAAGCGCGAGGACGGCGGTCAGGTATCCAACTGGCTGCATAACGAAGCGAGCGTGGGCGACGTGGTTCATCTGGCCGCGCCGGCTGGCGACTTCTTTATGGCCATTGAAACCAATACCCCGGTCACGCTGATCTCCGCGGGCGTGGGCCAAACGCCAATGCTGGCGATGCTGGATACGCTGGCGAAAGCCAACCACAGCGCGCAGGTTAACTGGTTCCACGCTGCGGAGAACGGCGACGTGCACGCCTTTGCGGATGAAGTGAAAGCGCTGGGAGCGACCCTGCCGCGTTTCACCGCGCATACCTGGTATCGCCTGCCGACGGAGGCTGACCGCACTGCCGCACGCTTTGACAGCGAAGGACTGATGAATTTAAGCCAGATGGAAGGCGCGTTTAGCGCGCCGGAAATGCAGTTCTACGTCTGTGGACCCGTGGCGTTTATGCAGTATGCCGCGAAGCAGCTGGTTGAACTGGGCGTGAATAAAGACAACATTCATTACGAATGTTTCGGGCCGCATAAGGTGCTGTAACGCAAAAAGCCCCTCGTTTGAGGGGCTTTTTTTTCGCCGGGTGGCGAATGGTTAAATCGCGGCGTCGTCTTCTTCGCCGGTACGGATACGGATCACGCGCGCCACGTCAAAGACGAAGATTTTCCCGTCGCCAATTTTGCCCGTCTGCGCCGTGCGGATAATGGTATCCACGCAGGTATCGACGATATCGTCGCTGACCACGATTTCAATTTTCACTTTCGGCAGAAAGTCGACCATGTACTCTGCGCCACGATAAAGTTCGGTGTGGCCCTTCTGACGACCAAAACCTTTCACTTCCGTCACGGTCATCCCGGTGATGCCTACTTCCGCCAGCGCTTCACGTACATCATCCAGTTTGAAAGGTTTAATAATCGCATCAATCTTTTTCATGGTGGGTCCTTAAACTCTTGCCTGTAAGCTGCCTCGTAATCGATTGCTCACAGTACCATACGGCATTACTCTTTAAAATCGTTTGCTTCCAGCTCGTGGCGTGAGAGCAGCTTATAGAACTCGGTGCGGTTGCGTCCGGCCATCCGCGCCGCGTGGGTCACGTTGCCTTTGGTGATCTGCAGCAGCTTGCGCAGATAGTTCAGCTCGAACTGGTTACGCGCTTCCGCAAACGTCGGCAAGGCCGTGTTCTCCCCTTCCAGCGCCTGTTCCACCAGCGCATCGCTGATAACGGGCGAGGACGTCAGCGCCACACACTGCTCAATCACGTTCACCAGCTGGCGCACGTTACCCGGCCAGCTGGCGGCCATCAGCCGTTTCATCGCATCAGTCGAAAAGGCGCGCACGAACGGTTTATGCCGATCTGCCGCCTGGCGCAGGAGGTGATTCGCCAGCAGCGGAATATCTTCCGCACGCTCCGCCAGCGCCGGGATCTTCAGGTTCACCACGTTCAGACGGTAGTAGAGATCTTCACGGAACTCGTTGCGGGCCATCACTTTGGGCAAGTCGCGGTGGGTAGCGGAAATGATTCGCACGTTAATATCAATATCGCGGTTACTGCCCAACGGGCGCACTTTGCGCTCCTGAAGTACGCGCAACAGTTTGACCTGCAGCGGCGCAGGCATGTCGCCAATTTCGTCGAGGAACAGCGTGCCGCCTTCCGCGGCCTGGAACAGCCCTTCCCGGCTGCTTACCGCGCCGGTAAATGCGCCGCGGGCATGGCCAAAAAGTTCAGACTCAAGAAGCTGCTCTGGCAGGGCACCGCAGTTAATGGCGATAAAGGCATTTTTACTGCGCGGGCTGGCGTTGTGGATCGCCTGCGCCAGGATCTCTTTCCCGGTTCCGCTCTGGCCGTTAATCAACACGCTGACGTCTGACTGTGCGACCATTCGCGCCTGCTCAAGCAGACGCAGCATTATCGGGCTGCGGGTGACGATAGATTCACGCCATGCGTCGTCTCCGGAGGGCGCGGCGTGCTCCAGCGCGCTGTCGATGGCTTTGTAGAGCGCGTCTTTATCTACCGGCTTGGTGAGGAAGCTGAACACGCCCTGCTGGGTTGCGGCGACGGCATCCGGGATTGACCCGTGCGCCGTCAGGATAATGACCGGCATGCCAGGCTGCTGCTTCTGGATTTCGGCGAACAGCTGCATGCCATCCATTTCGTCCATCCGCAGGTCGCTGATCACCAGGTCAATCTTTTCGCGGCTGAGGACTTTAAGCCCCTCCTGCCCGCTTTCCGCGGTCACCACGGTGTAGCCTTCACTCACCAGACGCATCCCCAGCAGCTTTAACAGGCCGGGATCGTCATCCACCAGTAAGAGATGGGCTGGTTTACGGCTCGTCATGCTTCACATCCTCTTGTTTCGGCATATCGCTGTCCGGTGCAGCAGATGAACTACCAGGCTGATATTTACGCGACGAGAGCTGTCTTTCGATATCGGTCAGGTTTTCCAGCTTTCGCGTCGTGGTATCCAGCTGAGTACGTAAATGCTGTTGCTGTTGGCGCAGCGTATCCAGCTCGCTGTCGGTTGACTGCTGTAGCTTGCTGTAGCGGGAGCGCTCTTCAGACAGCTGCAGCTGTAACGTCTGCCCATCCCGCCAGAGCTGGTATACCGGGCGCACCTGTGCGGGAAGATTGATCACAAACGTGTCCAGACGGGTCACGTTGGCCCGACGTTCAACGGGGGTAATTTTCGCATCGGCCAGTAAAATCCCACGCTTGAAAGCGTCCTGCCAGGTGTCTTCATCCAGCATCGCCGCCTTCATGCGGGCGTCTACCGGCGCAAGCCGCTGGGCGCAATCTATTCCGCGCAGCCAGAACAGCGGATTATTTTCGACATCATGCCCTGACAGATTCCAGATATCCTCACAGCGGGTAGAGAGGAAATCCGCCAGCTGGTTATCGGGCCATTTGTCTTCCTGTTTACCGCTTATCGCACTTTGCGGCGCATGGGAAACGCACCCCGCCAGAACTAAACAGGGCAGACTCAGGCGACCCGCTTTGCTGGAAAACACCGCGCGTATGGCGCGGAAAAAGACGTGTGACATACTCACCAGATATAGATTCATTTTATTAATTTTTCCGGCTCAGGGGCAGTTCAATACGGAAGCAAACATCTGAACGTTCGTCCGTGGCAATGTTTAGTTCACCCTGCATGCGTCGTATGCAGTCCCGGGCAATGCTTAATCCCAGACCGCTTCCTTTTACCGCGCCTTTCCGCTGATGACTCCCCTGGAAAAAGGGTTCGAAGATCATGGTTTTTTCGTCATCGGGGATCGGGGTGCCGGTGTTTGCGACGTCAATAAACACCCGGGAGCCCTTCGTATAACTTCGGATATAAATGTTACCGGATTCAGTACCATAGTGCACCGCATTGGAGTAAAGATTATCCAGAACGCTCATTAATAGCATGGGTTCAGCCAGGCAGGTCGGCGCATTCAGCTCCACCCAGGTATGCATCATTTTAGCTCTTGCCGGCAAGCTATGGGCGGAGATCACCATATCCACCAGTGGCTCAATCTCCACCTCTTCCAGTACCACCGTCCCGTCAGCCAGCTTGCGGTTATAATCCAGAAGCTGCTCGATCAGCTTTTGCAGGTTGCGGCTGCTGGCGTCCAGAATTTCGACAATCTCTTTCTGCTCCGGCGTAAGCGGCCCTGCCACCTCGTCCGCCAGCAGCTCCGTTCCTTCACGCATGCTGGCCAGCGGGGTTTTCAGCTCATGGGAAATATGGCGCAGGAACTGATGACGCTGGGATTCCAGCCACGCCAGGCGCTCGGATAGCCAGATAATGCGCTGACCGACGGATCGCAGCTCGCGCGGGCCTTTAAAGGCAACCGTATCCCCGAGCGATTTCCCCTCCCCCAGGCGGTTGATCATACGCTGAATACCCTTCACCGGGCCGATGATCATGCGGGTAAAGAGCAGCACCAGCCCGAGGCTCACGAGGAACAGCACCAGCGCCTGCCAGCCGAAGAACTGGCCGCGCTCGGCAATCTCCTGCTGCAGCTGCTGGCCGCGAGAGAAAATGACCGTGCGCGTTGACTGCACCATTTCGGTATTGGCGGCGGCGAATGCCTCAAGGCGCGCGGCGGCAGCCGCATCCGGGCCGCTGTTCTGGCACTGCAGCTGCGCGAGATCGTTCAGATCCTGACGTAACGCCTGATACAGCCTGTCGTCCGGCAACACGCCCGCGTGGGCATCCAGCATTTCGCTGTAGCGCTTGCGCTGGCTCTGGTACACCTTCTCCAGCGTCCGATCGTCGAGCACGCAGTACTGACGATAGCTACGCTCCATCTCCAGCGCGGCGTTGGTCATCGCTTCACTGCGTCTGGCATCGATAAGCGTGGTGCGGTTCGTCAGTGCCGCCTGGGCACTCAGCGCGTTGAGGCTCTGCCATGCCTGCCAGGCGAGGATCAGCAGCGGCAGCAGGATCAGCAGAAAGGCCATCATCACAAGCTGTCGCAAGGAGCGGGGAAAAACGGGCCAGCGTTTCAACGCATTACTCTCTTCATGGGGGTTTACGGAGAGCGTAACTGAGTCTGCCCTTCTGATACAACAAAGCCGGGTAAAAACCCGGCTTTGTTATCGAATAAGGCGGTGCCTAACTCGACGTTTCGCCCTGGCCTGATAAAGCATCGCTATGATCAGTAGTTGGACGGCAGGCACCTTTTTGTGCGTCATTCGAAGTTTATGTAGCACGTCCCGAAGGGGCTGACATAAGAAGGTGAATGAGCCACTGGTTAATATTATGCAACACCCATGCCAGAATGCAAAACAAAATATTAACACATTGAAATATATATCTTTTATCCGTTTAATCTATTTGTTGTGCGCTGAATGATTTCCAGGCTAAGTGTCGCTATTAAGCAACACCTTAACGGGAACCTGTCCTGCCATATATAAATCAATGAGTTAAGTGTCTCCAATTGGAGACAGCCCTATACCATCTTTGTCGCAATTTTGCGACACGCATAAAAAAACCCGGTGGCGCTACGCTCACCGGGCCTACAAAGTACCTGCTTTACATCTTAACCCAGCTGTTTACGCGCGTTGCGGAAGATACGCATCCACGGGCTGTCCTCGCCCCAGTTTTCCGGGTGCCAGGAGTTGCTGACGGTACGGAACACGCGTTCAGGGTGCGGCATCATGATGGTCGCGCGACCGCTTTCGCTGGTCACCGCCGTAATACCATTGACGGAGCCGTTCGGGTTCGCCGGATAGGTTTCCGTGACCTTGCCGAAGTTATCGACAAAGCGCAGCGCCACCAGGCCTTTGCTCTCGAGCTGCGCCAGATGGGCCGCATCGCGCACTTCTATCTGACCTTCGCCGTGGGAAACGGCGATTGGCATCTGAGAGCCAACCATCCCCTGCAGCAGCAGAGACGGGCTCTGAGTCACTTCTACCAGACTGAAGCGCGCTTCGAAGCGGTCGGACTGGTTGCGCACAAAGCGTGGCCAGGCTTCGCTGCCCGGGATCAGCTCGCGCAGGTTAGACATCATCTGGCAGCCGTTGCACACGCCCAGCGCCAGGGTTTGCGGACGATGGAAGAAGGTCTCGAACTCGTCGCGCACGCGGCTGTTAAACAGAATGGACTTCGCCCAGCCTTCGCCTGCGCCCAGCACGTCACCGTAGGAGAAACCGCCGCACGCCACCAGCGCATGGAAATCTTCCAGACCGGTACGCCCGGCCAGCAGGTCGCTCATGTGGACGTCGATAGCGTCAAAGCCCGCGCGGTGGAAGGCTGCCGCCATCTCAACGTGGGAGTTAACGCCCTGCTCGCGCAGCACGGCCACTTTCGGACGCGCGCCGGTCGCAATGTACGGCGCAGCGATGTCTTCGTTGATATCGAAGGAGAGCTTCACGTTCAGGCCAGGATCCTGGTCATTCGCTTTCGCGTTATGCTCCTGATCGGCGCATTCCGGGTTATCGCGCAGGCGCTGCATCTGCCATGTAGTTTCTGCCCACCACATGCGCAGCGTGGTGCGGCTTTCGCTGAACACGGCGTGACCGTCGGCCTCAATGACGAAGCGGTCGCCCTGAACGGCTTTCCCCAGATAATGGACGCAATCTGCCAGACCGTGCTTCGCCAGAATCGCTTCCACCGCCTCGCGGTCTGCGGCGCGAACCTGAATCACCGCACCCAGCTCTTCGTTAAACAGCGCCGCCAGGCGGTCTTCGCCAAGCGTTGCAATGTTCGCTTCCACGCCGCAGTGGCCGGTGAAGGCCATCTCTGCCAGGGTCACCAGCAGGCCGCCGTCGGAACGGTCGTGGTAGGCCAGCAGCTTGCGCTGTGCCACCAGCGCCTGAATTGCGTCGTAGAAGCCTTTTAGCTGCGCCACGTCGCGCACGTCGGCTGGCTTGTCGCCAAGTTGACGGTAAACCTGCGCCAGTGCGGTGGCACCCAGCGCGTTGTGGCCTTTACCCAGGTCAATCAACAGCAGGGCGTTATCTTCGGTCGCCAGCTGCGGCGTAACGGTATGGCGCACGTCTTCCACGCGGGCAAACGCGGTGATCACCAGCGACAACGGAGACGTCATCTCGCGCTGCTCGTTACCCTCCTGCCAGCGGGTTTTCATCGACATGGAGTCTTTACCCACCGGAATGGTCAGGCCGAGGGCTGGGCACAGTTCCTCACCCACCGCTTTCACGGCTTCATACAGGCCAGCGTCTTCACCAGGGTGACCGGCTGCCGCCATCCAGTTCGCGGAAAGTTTGATACGTTTGATGTCGCCAATCTGCGTCGCCGCGATGTTGGTCAGCGCTTCACCAACCGCCAGTCGTGCAGAGGCGGCGAAGTCCAGCAGCGCCACCGGGGTGCGTTCGCCCAGCGCCATCGCTTCACCGTAGTAGCTGTCGAGGCTCGCGGTGGTCACGGCGCAGTTCGCCACCGGGATCTGCCACGGGCCAACCATCTGATCGCGCGACACCATACCGGTCACGGTGCGGTCGCCGATGGTCACCAGGAAGGTTTTCTCTGCCACAGCAGGCAGGTGCAGCACGCGGTTGACCGCTTCCGCCACGGTAATGCCCTGGCGATCCAACGCTTTGCCCGCCGCTTTACGGGTTGTTACGTCGCGGGTCATCTTCGGCGTTTTACCGAGCAGCACGTCCAGCGGCAGATCGATAGGCTGGTTGTCGAAATGGGTGTCGCTCAGAGTCAGGTGCTGCTCTTCGGTCGCTTCACCGATGACGGCATACGGCGCGCGCTCGCGGCGGCACAGCTCGTCAAACAGCGGCAGCTGGTCGGCCGCAACCGCCAGCACATAGCGCTCCTGGGATTCGTTACACCAGATTTCCAGCGGGCTCATGCCCGGCTCATCGCTCAGGATATCGCGCAGGTTGAAACGACCACCGCGACCGCCGTCGCTCACCAGCTCCGGCATAGCGTTGGACAGACCGCCCGCGCCCACGTCGTGGATGAACAGAATCGGGTTAGCATCGCCCAGCTGCCAGCAGCGGTCGATCACTTCCTGGCAGCGACGCTCCATCTCAGGGTTGTCACGCTGCACGGAGGCGAAATCGAGATCCGCATCAGACTGGCCGGAGGCCATAGAGGAGGCCGCGCCGCCGCCCAGACCGATGTTCATCGCCGGGCCGCCCAGCACGATCAGCTTCGCGCCGACGACGATCTCGCCTTTCTGCACGTGATCGGCACGGATGTTGCCGATCCCGCCTGCCAGCATGATCGGTTTGTGGTAGCCGCGCAGCTCTTCGCCGTTGTGGCTGTCCACCTTCTCTTCGTAGGTACGGAAGTAACCGTTCAGCGCCGGACGGCCAAATTCGTTGTTAAACGCCGCGCCGCCCAGCGGACCTTCGGTCATGATATCCAGCGCGGTCACGATGCGCTCTGGCTTGCCGAAATCTTCTTCCCACGGCTGTTCAAAGCCTGGGATGCGCAGGTTGGAGACGGAGAAACCGACCAGACCCGCTTTTGGTTTCGCCCCACGACCGGTCGCCCCTTCGTCACGGATTTCGCCGCCGGAGCCGGTCGCCGCACCCGGCCACGGAGAAATGGCCGTCGGGTGGTTGTGGGTTTCCACTTTCATCAGAATATGCGCAGGCTCCTGATGGAAGTCATAGCGCCCTGCTTCGCGATCGGCGAAGAAGCGGCCCACCTCGGAACCTTCCATCACCGCGGCGTTGTCTTTATAGGCAGACAGCACGTGGTCAGGGGTTTGTTCCATGGTGTTTTTGATCATTTTGAACAGCGACTTCGGCTGCTGTTCGCCGTCGATAATCCAGTCGGCGTTGAAAATCTTATGGCGGCAGTGCTCAGAGTTGGCCTGCGCGAACATGTAGAGTTCGATGTCGTTCGGGTTGCGGTTGAGCTTAACGAACGCGTCCTGCAGGTAGTCAATTTCGTCTTCTGCCAGCGCCAGGCCGAGACGCAGGTTGGCGTCAATCAGCGCCTGACGGCCCTGCCCCAGCAGGTCCACGCTCTGTACCGGCGCAGGCTGATGATGGGAGAAAAGCTTCCGTGCGTCATCAAGAGAGGCAAACACGCTCTCCATCATGCGGTCGTGCAATTCAGCCGCAACCGCCTGCCACTGCGCGTCGCTCAGGGTAGAGGCTTCGACGTAGTACGCTACGCCGCGTTCCAGACGGTTAATCTGGCTCAGGCCGCAGTTGTGGGCAATGTCGGTGGCTTTGGAAGACCAGGGGGAGATGGTGCCCGGACGCGGCGTCGCAAGGATCAGTTTGCCGGTTGGCGTATGGCTGCTCAGATTTGGGCCATACTTGAGCAGGCGTTCCAGCTGTACGCGCTCCTCTGCATTCAGGGGGGCATTCAGGTCAGCAAAATGGACATACTCAGCGTAAATATTGCTTACCGGAAGGTCGGCCGCCTGAAAACGTGCCAGCAGTTTGGTAATACGGAAGGCAGACAGTGCAGGCGAACCACGCAGAATTTCCATCATAAGTCTCTCGTCTTCGAAGCGCCGGGGCGCTTACAGTGTGCGCAAGGGGGGAAAACGGGCGTCATTATAGAGAATCCTGAGCGCCGACGAAACCGTTTGCGTCGAAATAAAATCGACTTCAGCGTTTAACAATAGATGTGACCTGTCTCTCTAATTGGTTGCCAAGTGGCGCAAGTTTACGCAAAATGCCGCTCATTCAATGACAAACCTTATGATTAACATGGCTACAGCAGACTGAGGCAACCGGCGTCGCAGAGAATTAACTAATTGAAAAAATTAAAGATTAATTATCTGCTCATCGGCATTGTAACGTTGCTGCTGGCAGTGGCCCTCTGGCCTTCCATCCCCTGGTTCGGCAAAGCCGAAAATCGTATCGCCGCCATTCAGGAGCGGGGGGAACTGCGCGTCAGTACCCTCAACTCTCCGCTGATTTACAGCGACATCAACGGCAAAATTATTGGTCTGGATTATGAGCTGGCGCAGCAGTTTGCCGATTATCTGGGCGTGAAGCTTAAAATTACCGTCCGACAGAACATCAACCAGCTGTTTGACGACCTGGACAACAACAACGCCGATATCCTCGCTGCCGGGCTGGTCTATAACAGCGAGCGCAGCAGGAACTACCAGCCGGGCCCGACCTACTACTCCGTTTCCCAGCAGCTGGTTTATCGCGTCGGGAGCCTGCGCCCGCGTACGCTTGCCTCGATCAACGCGCAACAGCTGACGATTGCTCCCGGCCACGTAGTGATTGACGACCTGCGTGAGTTAAAGGAGAAAAAATACCCGGATCTGAGCTGGACGGTTGACCCTAAACTCGGCACGACGGAGCTGCTGGAGCAGGTCAAAGATCAGAAACTGCCCTACACCATCGCCGATTCGGTGGCGATCAGCCTGTTCCAGCGGGTGCATCCTGAAATCGCCGTGGCGCTGGACGTGACGGACGAACAGCCGGTGACCTGGTTTACCCATCTGGATGATGACCAGACCCTCTCGGCGGCCATGCTGGATTTTTATAACACCATCAATGAAGACGGTACGCTGGCGCGACTTGAGGAGAAGTACCTCGGCCACGGGGATGACTTTGACTACGTTGACACCCGCAGCTTCCTGCGCGCGGTTGACAGCGTCCTGCCTGACCTGCAGCCGCTTTTCGAAAAATATGCCCAGGAGATTGACTGGAAACTGCTGGCGGCTATCTCGTACCAGGAGTCCCACTGGGACACCCAGGCCACGTCGCCAACGGGCGTACGCGGACTGATGATGTTAACCAAAAATACCGCGCTGAGCCTGGGCGTTAACGACCGCACCGATGCGGAACAGAGCATCAGCGGCGGGGCGCGCTACCTGCAGGATATGATGGCTAAAGTCCCGGAAACCGTGCCGGAAGAGGAACGGATCTGGTTTGCGCTGGCGGCCTACAACATGGGCTACGCGCACATGCTTGACGCGCGGGCTCTGACGGCGAAAACGAAGGGAAACCCGGACAGCTGGTCAGACGTAAAACAGCGCCTGCCGCTGCTGAGCCAGAAGCCATGGTACAACAAGCTGACGTATGGCTACGCGCGCGGACATGAAGCCTACGCCTACGTGGAAAATATACGTAAGTATCAGATTAGCCTGGTCGGCTATCTGCTGGAGAAAGAGAAAGAGGCAACAGAGGCAAAACAGCTGGCGGAAAGTTATCCGGTTGTGGCTCCGGACGAGCTTAATCATCCGACAACTTCAATTCTGCCTTTTGTTGCTTTTTCTGCTGACGGCGCATTCGAAAGAAATCGCTTAATAGCCCCGAACACTCTGGTGCAAGTACCCCACCGATAGTCTGCACCTGATGATTCATTCCTGGATGACCCAGCACGTCCATTAGTGAACCGGCCGCACCGGTTTTTTCATCTCGCGCTCCAAACACCAGGGTACCGATTCGGCTGTGCACCATCGCCCCGGAGCACATCACGCAGGGTTCAAGAGTGACGTACAGGGTGGTATCAAGCAGACGATAGTTTTGCAGCACCAGCCCGCCCTGACGAAGCGCCATAATTTCGGCGTGCGCGGTAGGATCGTGGCGGCCAATAGGACGGTTCCACCCTTCCCCAATCACCCGGTTGTTATGAACCAGCACCGCGCCCACGGGCACTTCGCCCTCGTCCCAGGCCCGTTGAGCCAGCGCCAGCGCGTGGCGCATCCAGTATTCATGATTGTGTTCTGAGGTGGACAAGGGCTGATACTCCAGTCTAAAAGCGGGCGGCATTATACACAGCCCTTATAGATAAGACTATTCGAGTTGCTGAAGTTCACCGAGGGGAGTAACGCGCCAGCGGTGCTGGCAAAAATAGAGCAGCGGGTTGTCCTGCTTGCTGTCGCTGTAGCCGCTGTAAAGGCGCAGCGGCGTGCCGATGCGTTTTTCCAGCTGGACCACTTTTTCATGCCCCAGACAGCGCATCGTCAGGACCCAGCCGCCGTAGCCGCGGGAAATTTGCGTGGCGATAAGATTTACGCGCGGCAGCCAGGGGGTATCAAAGTAGACCTGCTCCACCAGCGTCTGCGGGGAGCCGGTAATCAGCCAGATATCGGCATCGTTGGCGTCAAGATAGCTGGTCAGGCGCGCCTGCACCACGGGAAACGCGGCAACGTGGCCGCGGAACCAGAGAGCGAACTCCTTTTCGAGCTGTTTGAGCCGCGCTTCGCTGTGGCCAAACGTACATCCCCACAGCAGCAGGCTCATTGGCCAGCGCGCCGCCCGGCCTTTTACCAGCAGCGCGATGCCAATGAGGGGTAAGAGCGGTAAGACGAGCAGCGCGTTCAGAGGCTGACGCCGCAGCAGGTAGCGCATAAACGTACCAAACATATCCTGCTGATGCAGCGTTCCATCCAGATCGAAAAAGACAACGCGACGCTCGTGATTGGCCAAACCTTACTCCTCTGGGTCGTTGAATCCTAACAGCCAGGTAAACAGGAACCCGGCGATCACCGCTACTAAATAGCCTAACAGATAGAGCATGACTTTTCCGGTCACGATGGTTAATGCCAGCGGTAAACCGGAGAGACCAAAGGTGATAACGGTGGCGACTTTCCAGTAGCTAATGAGTGCCCCGCCTACAGCGCCCCCCAGACAGGCCGCAAGGAACGGTTTACCCAGCGGCAGCGTGACGCCGAATATCAGCGGCTCGCCAATGCCGAGCAGCCCGACCGGCAGCGCCCCTTTAATCACTTTTTTCAGGCGCGCGTTGCGGGTTTTCATCAGGACGGCAATCGCTGCCCCCACCTGCCCGACGCCCGCCATCGAGAGAATAGGCAGCAGCGCGTTATAACCGTGCGCCTGCACCAGCTCGACGTGGATCGGCACCAGCCCCTGATGCAGGCCGGTCAGCACCAGCGGCAGGAAGGTACCTGACAGCACCGCCCCCACCAGCAGGCCGCCGCGGTCGATAGCCAGAGACGCGCCGTGGGCGATGGCGTCAGAGATCCACCCGCCTAGTGGCTGAAGGACCACAATCGCGACGCTACCGGTAATTAACGTGGTCAGCAGCGGGTTGAGGATCAGCTCAATCGAGCCGGGCAGAACCGCGCGCAGCCGCTTCTCGATCCAACACATCAGGATGACCACCAGCAGCACCGCGATCACCCCGCCGCGGCCAGGCTGGAGCGCCTCACCAAACAGCGTGATCTGCGCCAGCTGCGGGCTGGAGAGAATGCCCGCCATCACCCCGCCCATCGCCAGCGAGCCGCCAAACACCTTCGCGGTATTGACCCCGACCAGGATGTTCATAATGGCAAACACCGCGCTGCCGAAGATCCCGAGAATGCCCAGCAGGTTCGGATACTGCGTGGCAAAATCCCCGACAATATCTGGCCGCTTGAGGATGTTGATGATCCCGGTGATCAAGCCGGAAGCTATAAACGCCGGGATCAGCGGGATAAAGACGTTTGCCAGCTGTCGCAGCGCATCGCTCATGGGAGCTTTGTATTTGGCCTTCGCCTGCGCTTTGGTGCGTTCAGCGTCGTCAACCGTCACGCTTGCACCGCCGACCATCAGCGCGCGCATGGCGTCGACAACCTGCGCCGCCTTGCCCGGCCCGACGATCAGCTGGTGTTGCTGCCCCTGTTTAACGTAGCCACTGACGCCGGACAGCTTCTTCAGGCCCGGCACGTCAAGCTGGTCGTCGTTATGCACCTCGACGCGCACGCGCGTCATGCAGTTTTCCAGACGCTGAATATTTTGTTCCCCGCCTATCCCCTGCAGGATATCGCTGGCGAGCGCTGCTGTTTTGTCCATAAACGCCTCTGCTAGTTTTCTAATGCCGCCCGTAAGAAGCCGTTATGCGCATCAAGTCTGGCTCGCGCAGCCGCCGCGTCCAGCCCGCTTAAGATCATCAAAATGGCCGGTTTTACGTCGTGATCGGTCTGCCTGAGCACCGCTTCTGCCTCTTCACGGCCCGCGCCTGTCGCCTCCATCACCATGCGGCAGGCTCTGTCCACCAGCTTGACGTTGGTGGCCTGCATATCGACCATCAGGTTCTGGTAGACCTTGCCGAACTTCACCATCGCACCGGTGGAGATCATATTGAGCACCAGCTTTTGCGCGGTCCCGGATTTCAGGCGCGTGGAGCCGGTGAGCGCTTCCGGCCCAACGACCGGAGAGATGGCGATAGCGGCCACCTGCGCAATCGGGGAACCGGGGTTGCAGGAGATGGCGACCGTCGTGCAGCCGGTCCGGTTGGCGTATTCCAGGCCGCCAATGACGTACGGCGTGCGCCCGGATGCCGCCAGGCCGACCACCAGATCGTTCGCCGTCAGGTTCAGATCCTTCAGGTCATCCTCACCCAGCTGTTTGTTGTCCTCCGCCCCTTCAACGGCCTTCAGCAGCGCGCCGGGACCACCTGCAATCAGGCCAACCACCAGGCCGTGCGGAACGCCAAAGGTGGGCGGACATTCCGAGGCATCCAGCACCCCGAGACGCCCGCTGGTACCGGCCCCCATATAGATAATGCGACCACCGGCCTTAAGAGCTTCCGCCGCCGCATCGACCGCTTTCGCCACCTCTGGCAATGTCTCTTTCACTGCCTGCGCGACCAGCGTATCCTGTTGATTAAAGCGGTTAACCAGCTCCAGGGTGGAGAGCGCATCTAGATCCATGGTTTGCGGGTTACGCGTTTCAGAAACAAGTGAGCCAAGATTCATTTTTTGTACCTCAAGAATTTTTAATTCATAATAATCACACTATAATGGAATATAAAATTCATTCAGGCGAGCAGAATTCGTTTTTGCGCAGACAATCACATTTCCGCCGGGAGTACTCATGAACTGTTTAATTCGCATTCGCCAGCGCTACGCCGGCTTTGCTCAAAGCGACAAAAAGCTGGCGGATTTTCTGCTTTCTCAGCCCGATCGCGCCCGCCACCTCAGCTCACAGCAGCTGGCAAGCGAAGCTGGAGTGAGCCAGTCAAGCGTGGTGAAATTTGCCCAGAAGATCGGGTTTAAGGGTTTTCCCGCTCTTAAGCTGGCAATCAGCGAAGCGCTGGTGAGTAACCCGAATCCGCAGTCCATGCCGGTGCATAACCAGATCCGCGGCGATGACCCGATGCGTCTGGTTGGGGAAAAGCTGATCAAGGAGAACGTGGCGGCCATGCACGCCACGCTGGACGTGAATACCGAAGAGAAATTACTGGAAAGCGTGGCGATGCTGCGGGCGGCGCGGCGTATTATTTTGACCGGTATTGGCGCGTCCGGTCTGGTGGCGCGTAATTTTGGCTGGAAACTGACTAAAATCGGTTTTAACGCCATCGTCGAGCAGGATATGCACGCCCTGCTGGCGACCGTGCAGGCGATGGATCCTGACGATCTGCTGCTGGCCATCTCCTACTCCGGCGAGCGCCGCGAGATCAACATGGCGACCGACGAAGCCCTGCGCGTCGGCGGCAAAATTCTGGCGATCACCGGCTTTACGCCAAATGCGCTGCAGCAGCGGGCAACGCGCTGTTTGTATACCATTGCCGAAGAGCAGGCCACGCGCAGCGCGGCAATTTCGTCCACCAGCGCACAAATGATGCTGACGGACCTGCTGTTTATGGCGCTGGTACAGCAGGATCTGGAGCGCGCGCCTGAGCGCATTCGTCACAGCGAAGAACTGGTAAAGAAACTGGTTTGACGCGTATAATGCCCGCCCAGTTTGTGTTGTTTCTGAGAATTTCCTGATGGCGCTGTTAATTACCAAAAAATGCATCAATTGCGATATGTGCGAACCCGAATGCCCGAATCAGGCGATTTCGATGGGCGACAGCATTTACGAGATTAACAGCGACCGCTGCACGGAATGCGTCGGCCACTATGAGACGCCGACCTGTCAGAAGGTGTGCCCGATCCCCAACACTATTCTGAAGGATCCGACACACGTCGAGAGCGAAGAGCAGCTGTGGGATAAATTTGTCCTGATGCACCACGCGGACAAAATTTAGCTTTCGATAATCACCGTCGCGCTGGCATAGTGGCGTTCATCTGCGATCGTCACGTGCATATGATTCACCCCCAGCTTCTCCGCCAGCTTTTGCGCTTCACCCCACAGACGCAGGCTCGGTTTGCCCAGCTCATCATTAAAAACTTCGAACTGGTTAAATGCCAGGCCGTTACGAATGCCGGTCCCGAACGCTTTGGCTGCCGCCTCTTTTACCGCAAAGCGCTTTGCCAGAAAACGCACCGGCTGCTGGTGCGCTTCCCAGATGGCCCATTCGTTATCGCTCAGCACGCGCCTTGCCAGGCGATCGCCGCTCCGAGCGATCACCGCTTCGATGCGGGCTATTTCGACGATATCGGTGCCTAAGCCCAAAATGGCCATTACTGACGCGCTTCCAGCATCAGGCGCTTCATCTCTGAAACCGCCTCTTTCAGGCCGCTCATCACCGCGCGGCCAATAATGGCGTGGCCGATGTTCAGCTCGTGCATTTCCGGCAGGGCGGCAATGGCCTTCACGTTGTGGTAGGTCAGGCCGTGACCGGCATTAACCTTCAGTCCCAGGCTCGCGGCGTAGGTGGCCGCTTTGGCGATACGCTCCAGTTCTTTGGCCTGCTCGGCATCGTTGTTAGCATCGGCATAGCAGCCGGTGTGAATTTCGATATACGGCGCGCCCACGTCGGCTGCCGCTTTAATCTGCGCGAAATCGGCGTCGATAAACAGAGAAACCAGGATACCGGCATCCGCCAGGCGCTTGCAGGCATCGCGCATTTTGTCCTGCTGCCCCGCCACGTCCAGCCCGCCTTCGGTGGTCACTTCCTGGCGTTTTTCCGGCACCAGGCAGCAGAAGTGCGGTTTGGTCTCGCAGGCAATGGTCAGCATCTCTTCGGTGACCGCCATCTCCAGATTCATACGGGTGTCCAGCGTCTGACGAAGAATGCGCACGTCGCGGTCGGTAATGTGGCGGCGGTCTTCACGCAGGTGAACGGTAATGCCGTCGGCACCAGCCTGTTCAGCGATAAACGCCGCCTGAACCGGATCGGGATACGCCGTGCCGCGCGCGTTACGCAGGGTGGCGATGTGGTCGATGTTGACGCCTAACAGTAATTCAGCCATGACAATCCTCGGTTTTCTTTCTGATGCTGTGGTCTAACGTTTGGGCATAAACTGCCTGAATAATTCGCGGCTCTTTAAGGGCTTGCCGCCAAGATACGGCTTGAGGGCAATCCGGGTAAAGCGTTTTGCTGCGCGCAGGGTATCGGCGTCCGGAAACTCGCGTTCATAAAGTGCTCTGAGCTGGCGTCCGGTAAACGTACTGTTATCAACGACGACGCTGGCAATAAAACCTTTTTCTTCGCGGTAGCGGTAGGTCATGGTGTCTTCCACCTCATCACCGCTGCCTGCGCAGTGCAGAAAATCCACGCCGTACCCGAGGTGGCCCAGCAGCGCCAGTTCGAAACGACGCAGGGCGGGTTCGGGCGTGCCGGTCGCACCCGCCAGTGCCTGGATACAGTGCAGATAATCGAAGAAAAGTTCCGAGAAGCGAGTCTCATGTTCAAGGACGCGGGAGATGAGCTCGTTGACATACAGACCGCTGTAGAGCGTGATGCCAGAAAGGGGAAGCGCCAGAGAGACGGCTTCAGCGCTGCGCAAGGTTTTGACTTCCCCTCGCCCGCCAAAGCGAACCAGCAGCGGCGTAAAAGGCTGTAGGGCACCCTTCAGATTAGAACGTTTGGAACGTGCGCCTTTCGCAACAAGGCGCACGCGGCCCGACTCTTCCGTGAAGACGTCCAGCATCAGGCTGGTTTCGCTCCAGGGACGACTATGGAGAACGAAGGCGCGCTGCCAACCTTCCATTATACTCGTCGTCTTGAGTTACTGATCTTCGCCGTAACCGAGGCTGCGCAGAGCACGCTCATCATCGGCCCAGCCAGATTTCACCTTCACCCACAGTTCCAGATGAACTGGCGCTTCGAACATCTCCTGCATGTCCTTACGGGCTTCGATACCGATGGTTTTGATCTTGGCGCCTTTGTTGCCGATCACCATCTTCTTCTGCCCTTCACGCTCGACGAGGATCAGGCCGTTAATGTCGTAGCCACCGCGCTCGTTGCTCTGGAAACGCTCGATCTCCACCGTCACAGAGTACGGCAGCTCGGCGCCCAGGAAACGCATCAGCTTTTCACGGATGATTTCAGACGCCATAAAGCGCTGAGAGCGATCGGTGATGTAATCTTCCGGGAAGTGGTGAATCGCTTCCGGCAAGTGCTTACGTACGATGCCCGCGATGGTATCGACGTTCAGGCCGGTCTCAGCAGACAGCGGAACGATATCCAGGAAGTTCATCTGGCTGCCCAGCCACTGCAGGTGCGGCAGCAGGTCAGCTTTTTCCTGCACGTTGTCAACTTTGTTGACCGCGAGGATCACCGGCGTTTTGCCGTCACGCAGCTTGTTCAGTACCATTTCGTCGTCCGGCGTCCAGCGGGTGCCTTCCACTACGAAAATCACCAGCTCTACGTCGCCGATGGAGCTGCTCGCCGCCTTGTTCATCAGACGGTTAATGGCACGCTTCTCTTCCATGTGCAGGCCAGGGGTATCGACGTAGATCGCCTGATACGCGCCTTCAGTATGGATGCCGACGATGCGGTGACGCGTGGTCTGCGCCTTACGCGAGGTGATGGAAATCTTCTGCCCAAGCAGATTATTCAGCAGGGTGGATTTGCCGACGTTCGGACGTCCGACGATGGCAATAAATCCGCAATAGGTTTTTTCTTCGCTCATTCCAGCTCCAGCATTTTTAACGCCTGTTCGGCGGCAGCCTGTTCAGCCTTACGGCGGCTTGAACCTGTGCCCACCACCGGTTCACTCAGGCCACTGACCTGGCAATGGATGGTAAATTCCTGATCGTGCGCTTCGCCACGCACCTGCACCACCAGATAGGATGGCAGCGGCAGATGACGGCCCTGCAAATATTCCTGCAGGCGCGTTTTCGGATCTTTTTGTTTATCGCCCGGGCTAATTTCGTCCAGACGGGTCTGATACCAGTTAAGGATCAGCTTTTCTACGGTCTGGATATCGCTGTCCAGGAACACGCCACCAATTAATGCTTCGACCGTATCGGCAAGAATAGATTCACGACGGAAGCCGCCGCTTTTCAGTTCACCCGGCCCAAGACGCAGACATTCGCCCAGTTCAAATTCGCGCGCGATTTCAGCGAGGGTGTTGCCGCGCACCAGCGTGGCGCGCATGCGGCTCATATCACCTTCGTCCACGCGCGGGAAACGATGATAAAGCGCATTCGCAATCACGAAACTTAAAATAGAGTCACCCAGAAACTCGAGACGCTCATTATGTTTGCTGCTGGCACTGCGATGGGTTAATGCCTGTTGCAACAACTCCTGATGATGAAAAGTGTAGCCCAGCTTCCGTTGAAGCCGATTAATTACGATGGGGTTCATGCGATACCAATAAATGAATGCGTCAAAAATGCAGCACACGAAACCGACCTGAGAAAACCAACGCGGTTTCGTGTGCCGTGGCACCCTTGCAGGGCCAACCTTAAACTTCGGGGGAATATTCTATACACAACGACAGGTGATGTCGTTAGTTCAAAGAGATTTATCGAGGAAATAATTCACGTAGCCGCGAAATAACGCGGCTACGTGTTCTTTTCCTGAGAATTAATGGATTCCGCCAATACGATTCAGGCGCACCCCGGTCGGCCACTCGCCTTCCTGCTTCTCAAAACTCATCCAGATCGCGGTTGCTTTACCCACCAGATTCGCTTCCGGCACAAAGCCCCAGTAACGGCTGTCCGCGGAGTTATCGCGGTTATCGCCCATCATGAAGTAGTGTCCCGGCGGTACGATCCAGCTGGCCAGCTGCTGACCCGGCTGTTTGTAATACATCCCCACCTGGTCCTGCGCGATTGGCACGGTCAGAATGCGGTGAGTGACATCGCCCAGCGTCTCTTTGCGCTCAACCAGACGAATGCCGTTCTCTTTGGTTTCACCTTTTGGCACCTGGAAGAACCCGCTGGTCGCTTCACCGCCGTTACGACGGGCGAAAGTCTGCACGAAATCACTTGGCTCAACGTTTGAGTAGGTGATTGGCAGCGCGTTTTCACACGCGGTACCGGAGCTGCAGCCCGGCTGAACGGTGACTTCCTTCGCAACCGGATCGTAGGTCACTTTATCACCCGGCAGACCCACCGCGCGCTTAATGTAATCCAGACGCGGATCGTCCGGATATTTAAACACCACGATGTCGCCACGTTTCGGATGCCCCGTTTCGATCAGCGTTTTCTGGTAAATCGGATCTTTAATGCCGTAGGCAAACTTCTCAACCAGAATAAAATCACCGATCAGCAGCGTTGGCATCATTGATCCCGATGGGATCTGGAACGGCTCATAAATAAACGAACGTACCACCAGCACAATCGCCAGCACCGGGAACACCGACGCGCCCGTTTCCAGCCAGCCCGGTTTCGGGCCAACTTTCTTCAGGGTTTTCGCGTCAAGCGCATCGCCAGTCGCTGCCTGCGCGGCAGCCTGACGTTCACGGCGTTTTGGGGCGAAGATAAACTTATCTAGACACCACAGCAGGCCTGTCACCAGCGTAGCGATGACCAGGATCAGGGCAAACATGTTCGCCATGCCAACTCCTTAAAGGTTATTTGCCGTCTTTACCGACATGAAGAATGGCAAGGAATGCTTCCTGCGGCAGCTCAACGTTACCGACCTGCTTCATACGCTTCTTACCTTCTTTCTGCTTCTGCAGCAGCTTTTTCTTACGGCTAACGTCACCGCCATAGCACTTCGCCAGAACGTTTTTACGCAGCTGCTTCACGGTTGAGCGGGCAATGATGTGGTTACCGATGGCCGCCTGAATCGCAATGTCAAACTGCTGACGCGGGATCAGATCTTTCATCTTCTCAACCAGCTCGCGGCCACGGTACGGCGCATTGTCGTTGTGGGTGATCAGCGCCAGCGCATCCACACGCTCGCCGTTGATCAGCACGTCCACGCGCACCATGTTGGAGGCCTGGAAACGTTTGAAGTTGTAATCCAGTGACGCATAGCCACGGGAGGTAGACTTCAGACGGTCGAAGAAGTCGAGTACCACTTCCGCCATAGGAATTTCATAGGTCAGCGCCACCTGGTTACCGTGGTAAACCATGTTGGTCTGCACGCCACGCTTCTCAATACAGAGCGTAATAACGTTCCCCAGGAACTCCTGCGGCAGCAGCATGTGACATTCTGCAATAGGCTCGCGCAGCTCGTGAATGTTGTTCAGCGGCGGCAGCTTGGACGGGCTGTCGACGTAGATCACTTCTTTCGAGGTGGTTTCTACTTCGTAGACTACCGTTGGTGCGGTGGTGATCAGATCCAGATCGTATTCACGCTCCAGACGTTCCTGAATGATCTCCATGTGCAGCAGGCCGAGGAAGCCGCAGCGGAAGCCGAAGCCCAGCGCCGTTGAACTTTCTGGCTCATAGAACAGGGAAGCATCGTTCAGGCTCAGCTTGCCGAGCGCATCGCGGAAGTTTTCGTAGTCGTCAGAGCTGACCGGGAACAGACCCGCGTAAACCTGCGGTTTCACCTTTTTGAAGCCAGGCAGCGCTTTGTCTGCCGGGTTACGCGCGCCAGTCAGGGTATCACCTACTGGCGCGCCGAGGATGTCTTTAATCGCGCAGACCAGCCAGCCTACCTCGCCGCATTTCAGCTCGGTACGGTCAACCTGTTTTGGCGTGAAGATACCCAGACGGTCTGCGTTGTAGACCTGTCCGGTACTCATAACCTTGATTTTGTCGCCTTTACGCATGGTGCCGTTTTTGATACGCACCAGAGAGACCACGCCCAGGTAGTTATCGAACCATGAGTCGATGATCAGCGCCTGCAATGGACCATCCGGGTCGCCTTCCGGGGCCGGAATATCACGTACCAGGCGTTCCAGCACGTCGGTCACACCCACACCGGTTTTCGCGGAGCAGCGTACGGCGTCGGTCGCGTCAATGCCGACAATGTCTTCAATCTCTTCCGCCACTCGCTCAGGATCGGCGGCTGGCAGGTCGATTTTGTTCAGAACCGGCACAACCTCGAGATCCATTTCCATCGCGGTGTAGCAGTTCGCCAGGGTCTGGGCTTCAACGCCCTGCCCGGCATCGACCACCAGCAGCGCACCTTCACAGGCCGCCAGCGAGCGTGATACTTCATAGGAGAAGTCAACGTGGCCTGGGGTGTCGATAAAGTTCAGTTGATAGGTTTCGCCATCAGAAGCTTTATAGTCGAGCGTCACGCTCTGCGCTTTGATGGTGATACCGCGTTCGCGTTCCAGGTCCATGGAGTCCAGTACCTGGGCTGCCATTTCACGATCAGACAGGCCACCGCAAATCTGGATAATACGGTCAGACAGCGTCGACTTACCGTGGTCAATGTGAGCAATGATCGAAAAGTTACGTATGTTCTTCATATAGTTAAATAATTATGCCTTACGAATTCCTGGAGGCCGCTGTTCTTAGCCTGACGTTTTTCAGTGCGAAAACGCAGCATTCTACACTACATACCCGCAACCTGGAAATGCACTTAGAGCCAAGCATAGCGCGAAGAAATGGCGTTTTCTTTTTTGAGATGTAAATAATGATAAAGCCCGGTGGATCACCGGGCCTCAGAAGAGAGCGTCTCGACGCGAAGTTGGTCAGGCGCCAGCGCAACGCTCAGAATAACGGGCTGCCACTCATCGCGCGCAGCGAGCTTCGGTGAGATGCCTTTGGCAAGCCAGAATCCCCCTACGCCACCCAAAGCTGCACCGCACATGGCGGCCACGTCGGTGCCAAACAGCATCTGAAAAAGGCCGCCCATGACAAACAGCCCCACCAGCGGGGAGAGATAGACCAGCATCGCGGAACTCAGCAGACTGCCTTCCGTAATGCCCAGTTCCACCTTCTGACCCGCCACCAGCGGCTGTTCGCTCGGCACGGAGATCGTATGCGATGTCTGTGGCCCTAACTTATTCAGCACGCGACTGCCACAACCGGCTCGGGATGCGCAGCTATTGCATGAGGCTTTAACATCACAGCTGACCAGCGCAATACCATTCTGCCACGAGACGACGGTCGCCCACTCTTTAATCATTGTGCGGCCCTGAATTTAATGCTGTCTGAAATGCGCTTCGCCGTCTGCGGAGGTAATTCCCCCACAATCGTGATTTCTGCGTTATCGCGAACCGTGGTGCTGACCGTACGACGCCCGGTACGAAGCATTTGTTCAGCGCTGTTTGCCGTTGCGCGGTTGATATTCACCGAGAAGCTGAACAAGCCATCGGAATAGAGGCGTGATTCAACCGGCGTATCAATGGTGGGCAACTGACGACGGCTGCTGGACACTTCGCTAAAGCCTTGCGGTATCCAGGAAGGAACCCAGTTGAAATTAGCGGAGTCCCCTGCAGGAACAGAAAGCAGCGGCGGCAGGCTGGCCTTCGCCAGATTCTGCATGCTGTTGCCAACCTGATTGTTCACGCTGAAGGAGATGACGCGGAACTGTTCAAGCGTCTCGCCGTCGCGGTCGAGCAGGTCCACGCGCATCGGCAGCTTGGTTTCCGCATCAATCCAGACGATATAGCTGTAGCGTGTGCCATCGCGCGCAACCACGCGGATCACTTCACACAGCCTGTCTGCAATACGGGTACGCCCTACCGAAATAAAATCATAGTAAGGGGCAAGTCGTTTGAAGTCGGTATAGATAAGCGACGGTAGAGAATCAACGATATAGTCGCCATTCAGCGTGAAAGGCTCCAGACCGGGCTCGAAATAGCTGATTTCGTTGCCACGCTGGACAACTTCCCGACGCGGGCCATCCATCTGTAAAAGCTGGGCGAGCGGCTGGTTATCAAGACGGGCATGGCGATAGCGTAACGACTCGACGCCCTGCTTGTTGATGCTGATAAATGCCAACTCGTAATTGAGTGACTGGCTGGCCAGATTCATTTGCTGCAACAACGCCCCGGATGAAACATCAGCCGAGGCGTTAGCAGAGAAGAACAGGCTACCCGCCATCAGAGACATGGCGAACCAAAGTTGCTTCATTACTGCGATTGCGTTCCTAAAGTTTGGTTTCCGGGCACCTGCACAGCAGCTTGCTGAGTTTGGGCCTGCTCAAACTGAAGCTGTTCAGAGTGCAGACGACGCTGCAACTCATAATCCTGCAACATCGCATTAATGCGACGGCGCTGCTCCTGAACCTGCTGTTGCTGACCGCCGCTGGCGGAGGCATCAGCCGGTACGCCCAGACTTACCGGGCTGGCTTTGCCCATCATCGGCAGTGTGTTAAACACTGGCGCTTCTGGCTGCTGATTAGTTTCAGACTGAGTATTATAGTGCTGGACGCCAACGATAACTGCAAGCGATACGCATGCAGCCACCCCCATTTGGGTGAGCTGGCTGGCCCACGGACGCACTTTTTGCCAGAACGGCATTTTTTGCCACTGGTGCGGTGCGGGTTGCGCTTCAGGAATCAGCGGAGTGGTCTGATGAACAGGCTCATTCTCGATGGCCGCCATCACGCGGGCTGAGATATCGAAATGGAGAACCTCTCCGGTATCACCGCGCAGCGTGTCACGGATGAGATGGTAACTCTCCCAGGTCTCTTGCATTTCGGGAGAATGAGACAGCTCGTTGAGCAGCTCACTATCCAGCGTCTCACCATCCATTAAAGCGGAAAGTTTTTCTTTCTGCATGCCTAATACCTTTTCCAGTATCCCGCTATCGTCAACGCCTGATAAGCGGTTGAACTTTATTATCAATAGCTTCTCGCGCACGGAAAATTCGTGAACGAACCGTGCCGACCGGACAATCCATGATAGCGGCTATCTCTTCATAGCTCAGACCATCAAGCTCCCGTAACGTAATTGCCATGCGTAAATCTTCCGGGAGTGACTCGATCGTGCGAAAAACAATTTGTCTCAGTTCTTCTGACAACATTAAGTTCTCAGGGTTCGAAATTTCTTTCAGCGCACCGCCACTTTCGAAGTTTTCGGCGTCGATAGCGTCTACATCACTGGACGGCGGGCGACGACCCTGAGCAACAAGGTAATTCTTTGCCGTATTGACAGCAATACGGTACAGCCAGGTATAAAAAGCACTATCTCCCCGGAAAGATTCCAGCGCGCGATAGGCCTTAATAAAAGACTCTTGCACCACATCAGGTACATCACCTGACGGTACATAGCGGGAAACCAGACTCGCCACCTTATGCTGGTAGCGCACCACCAGTAGGTTAAAGGCTTTCTGATCTCCCTTCTGGACCCGTTCAACCAGGACCTGGTCCGTTAACTGCTCGCTCATCCGAGGTAATGTCTCCCCAAACCTAAATTCCACGCGTTATCGAAACGCCACTCTATAACTACCGCACTTTGAGCAAGCACCAGCTTAGAGTGTCTGATCTTCAATAAGTTCCGTAACGCCTTTGTTTTTGTTCATCGCGCCGCAGACCGTTCATTTTCTCTCATTATAAGTCTGTTCACGATACGCACCACTTTCTGACAAGAAACATCTTTTTCCCGCCAGAAGAGTAACGCAACACAGGCTTTATTTCACCACAAAATCTGACGCTAACGATCTGCTTCGCAAAATAATTTCATTTATTTACCCTTCGTTTACCCCTGCCTGCGCGTTTAGTCATTGCAACTTCCCTTAAAAAAAACGTGCGATATTTCGCATTCAGGTGCTATTCTGCCCCAACACTGTTTAGTAAATTAAACAAAAATCATGAACACAACACCTGAACTTCATTGTGATGTACTGATCATCGGCAGCGGCGCTGCCGGTCTCTCTCTGGCGCTGCGTCTGGCTGAACATCAGAACGTTATCGTTCTGAGCAAAGGCCCGATAAGTGAAGGCTCCACATTTTATGCTCAGGGCGGCATTGCCGCAGTATTTGACGAGACCGACAGCATTGCGTCACATGTGGAAGATACGCTGATTGCCGGGGCCGGGATCGTGGATGCGCACGCGGCAGAGTTTGTCGCCAGCAATGCCCGCCATTGTGTTCAGTGGCTTATCGATCAGGGTGTTTTATTCGATACTCAGGTTCAGCCCAACGGTGAAGAGAGCTACCACTTAACGCGTGAAGGCGGCCATAGCCACCGCCGCATCCTGCACGCCGCGGATGCTACCGGAAAAGAAGTGGAAACCACGCTGGTCAGCAAAGCGCTGAACCATCCTAACATCCGGGTCCTTGAGCGGAGCAACGCGGTTGATCTGATCATTTCCGACAAGATAGGCCTGCCCGGTACGCGTCGCGTGGTGGGAGCGTGGGTCTGGAACCGTAATAAAGAGAAGGTGGAAACCTGTCAGGCGAAGGCTGTGGTGTTGGCTACAGGTGGCGCCTCTAAGGTGTATCAGTACACCACTAATCCGGATATCGCTTCCGGGGACGGTATCGCTATGGCCTGGCGCGCCGGCTGCCGCGTGGCGAATCTCGAATTTAATCAGTTTCACCCCACCGCCCTGTTCCACCCTCAGGCGCGAAATTTCCTGCTGACGGAAGCCCTGCGCGGCGAAGGGGCTTATCTAAAACGCCCTGACGGTACCCGCTTTATGCCGGACTTTGACGCCCGCGGTGAACTGGCGCCGCGTGATATTGTTGCCCGCGCCATCGACCACGAAATGAAGCGCCTTGGCGTGGACTGCATGTATCTCGATATCAGCCATAAGCCGGCAGAATTCATTCGCCAGCATTTCCCGATGATTTACGAAAAGCTGCTCAATCTTGGCATTGATTTAACACGCGATCCGGTGCCCATTGTGCCAGCCGCCCACTATACCTGCGGCGGCGTGATGGTTGACGATCACGGACGCACTGATGTAGACGGTCTGTATGCTATTGGTGAGGTCAGCTATACCGGGCTACACGGCGCGAACCGTATGGCGTCTAACTCGCTGCTTGAATGTCTGGTGTACGGCTGGTCAGCGGCGGAGGACATCACGAAGCGCATGCCTTACGCCCGTGAAACAGAGCGTTTACCGGCCTGGGATGAAAGCCGCGTGGAGAACCCGGACGAGCTGGTGGTGATCCAGCACAACTGGCACGAGCTACGGCTGTTTATGTGGGACTACGTTGGGATTGTGCGCACCACGAAACGTCTGGAACGCGCGTTGCGCCGCATTACGATGCTGCAGCAGGAAATTGATGAATATTATGCCCATTTCCGCGTCTCCAATAATCTGCTGGAGCTGCGCAATCTGGTGCAGGTTGCCGAGCTGATTGTTCGCTGCGCGATGTTGCGTAAAGAGAGCCGGGGTTTGCACTACACACTCGACTACCCGGATCGGCTTGCTGAGTCCGGCCCGTCGATACTTGCCCCGCAGGTTTACATAAACAAATAAAACGCCTGGGTCAGAGCCGTGTAATCTTCGGAATAACGCTGGTCTGGCCCACGGATCACCATACGGTCATTAAAACACTCACCCTCTTTTGGCGAAAGCGCCAGCAGCACGCGGTGCGGCAATCGGCTTTCCGTATCTGAGATGTCAGTTCGCAAACGTAACGTCCAGCCGATCTCCTGCGCGGTAGCGATAAACGTGTTGCCCGTACTTTCTGGCAGCACCACGCAGAAAAAGCCCTCTTCTGAGATAAGTTCAGCCGCGTTGACGAGCAGCGCTTTGTGATCGAGTGAACCGGTATAGCGCGCCTGTTCACGCTCCGGTGTACCGCACTCCACGCCGGGCTCGTAGTAAGGGGGGTTGCTGACGATCAGATCGTAACGCGCCGTCTGCTCTGGCGCCCAGGCCAGCACGTCCGCGCACGTAACGGTTATCCGGTCAGCCCAGGGGGACTCGGCCGCGTTTTCACCCGCCTGCCCTGCGGCCTGCGCATCCAGCTCAACGGCATCAATAGTGACATGCTCTTCAGTACGCTGCGCCAGCATCAAGGCCACCAGCCCGCTGCCGGTACCGATATCAAGAATACGCTTAACACCTGCGACAGGTGCCCATGCTCCCAGTAAAATGCCGTCTGTACCGACTTTCATGGCACAGCGATCGTGAGCGACAAAGAATTGTTTAAACGTAAAACCATCGCGGCGCAGCTGCGCTTTGAGTTGAGACATGTCAGGGCAACCTTCTAAGTGAAACTGGAGTAGCATAGGGGAAAGCGAAGTGGCCGCAAAGCGATATCCATACAAACAGATGAAGATTACAGCCGTAACGTCTATAATCAGCGCCCCACACAGAGGTAGAACATGACTGTAACGACTTTTTCCGAACTTGAACTCGATGAAAGCCTGCTCAATGCTCTTGAGAGCAAAGGCTTTACACGCCCGACCGCCATTCAGGCAGCGGCCATTCCGCCTGCGCTTGAGGGCCGCGATGTGCTCGGTTCTGCGCCAACCGGCACGGGGAAGACAGCAGCCTATTTGCTGCCTGTGTTGCAGCACCTGCTCGACTTTCCACGTAAAAAATCTGGCCCGCCGCGTATTTTGATCCTGACGCCTACGCGCGAGCTGGCCATGCAGGTTGCCGATCACGCGCGTGAACTCGCAGCGAATACGCATCTGGATATCGCCACCATCACCGGCGGCGTTGCGTATATGAACCACGCCGAAGTGTTCAGCGAAAACCAGGACATCGTCGTCGCGACGACGGGCCGCCTGCTGCAGTATATTAAAGAAGAAAACTTCGACTGCCGCGCGGTAGAAACGCTGATCCTCGACGAAGCGGACCGCATGCTGGACATGGGCTTTGCGCAGGATATCGAGCATATTGCAGGTGAAACGCGCTGGCGTAACCAGACGATGCTGTTCTCTGCCACCCTTGAAGGGGATGCGATTAAAGACTTCGCAGAGCGTCTGCTGGAAGATCCGGTGGAAGTCTCTGCGACGCCATCTACGCGAGAGCGTAAAAAGATCCACCAGTGGTATTACCGTGCGGACAACCTTGAGCATAAGGTTGAGCTGCTCAAGCACCTGCTGAAGCAGGAAGACGCCACCCGCACTATCGTGTTTGTGCGTAAGCGCGAGCGCGTGCACGAGCTGGCTGAAATGCTGCGCAACGCCGGGATCAACAACTGCTATCTTGAAGGTGAGATGGCGCAGATCAAGCGTACCGAAGGCATTAAGCGCCTGACCGATGGCCGCGTTAACGTGCTGGTCGCAACAGACGTTGCCGCCCGCGGGATCGACATCCCTGACGTGAGCCACGTCATTAACTTCGATATGCCGCGCAGCGGAGATACCTACCTGCACCGCATTGGCCGTACCGGTCGCGCGGGTCGCAAAGGGATTGCAATTTCACTGGTTGAAGCGCATGACTACCTGCTGCTGCAGAAAATTGGCCGCTATGTTGACGAGCCGCTGAAAGCGCGCGTTATTGATGGCTTGCGCCCAACCACACGTGCGCCGAGTGAAAAAATGACGGGTAAACCGTCCAAGAAAGCGCTCGCGAAACGTGCTGAGAGAAAAGAGAAAGAAAAAGAGAAGCCGCGCGTGAAGCAGCGCCACCGCGATACCAAAAACATTGGTAAGCGTCGTAAGCCAAGCTCTGCTGCACCAGAGACAAAAACGGAAGAGTAAAAAAAAGCCGGGGTAATTCCCGGCTTTTTTGTTCCCCTCCGTGGCTGAAGCCTTACAGGCTTTCAGTAAACGTACGGGCGATAACGTCGCGCTGCTGTTCTGGAGTCAGTGAGTTAAAGCGAACCGCATAACCAGACACGCGGATGGTCAGCTGTGGGTATTTTTCCGGGTGCTCAACGGCATCCATCAGCGTTTCGCGGCGCAGCACGTTAACGTTCAGGTGCTGACCCCCTTCAACGCGCACTTCCGGCTGCACTTCCATTGGGATTTCACGGTATTCGATTTCGCCCAGTTTATTCACCGGTACGATTTCATCTTCAGCAAAACCCGCTTTCGCGACCACACAGCGCGCTTCATTTTTCTCGCTGTCCAGCAGCCAGAAAGAGTTGAGCAGATCGTCATTTGCCGCTTTGGTAATCTGGATACCTGTAATCATGTGTTGCCTCCCTTAGGCTACATTAACTGATGCTGGCCTTACGCGGCCAATTGGTAAAACCATTGTTTCTTGTGTGTATATATATCATTCACACCACGGTGATTTATTGATTTAAATCAACAAAAACACCAACCACATAAAGAGTGTGGTTTGAATTTATTGTTTTAGATCAATTTAATACCGCCACCAACTCAACTTAACCTGCATCATTTCAAAATAAATTTAACGACTTAGCACGCATTTCAGCGCGTAATTTTGCTCACAAGCGTTAAACAGGTAAGCTAGTGACAGATTGAGATTCGCAGGAGAGCGACATGACGACACCTTTAACCTGGCATGACGTGCTGGCAGAAGAAAAGCAGCAGCCTTATTTTATCAATACGCTCAGTACCGTTGCCGCTGAGCGTCAGTCCGGGCAAACGATTTATCCGCCGCAAAAAGATGTATTCAACGCGTTTCGCTATACCGAGTTGAGCGATGTGAAAGTCGTCATTCTGGGCCAGGATCCCTATCACGGCCCTGGGCAGGCGCACGGGCTGGCATTTTCCGTACGCCCAGGCGTGGCGATCCCCCCTTCTCTGCTCAACATGTATAAAGAGCTTGAGGGAACCGTGCCCGGGTTTACCCGCCCCAACCACGGTTATCTGGAAAGCTGGGCGCGCCAGGGCGTGCTGTTATTGAACACGGTGCTCACCGTACGGGCGGGCCAGGCGCACTCGCACGCCAGCCTTGGGTGGGAAACCTTTACCGATAAAGTTATCAGCCTTATCAACGAGCATCGTGAAGGGGTCGTGTTTTTACTCTGGGGTTCTCACGCGCAGAAGAAAGGGGCAATTATCGATCGTCAGCGTCATCACGTGTTGAAGGCACCGCACCCGTCACCGCTGTCTGCCCATCGCGGTTTCTTTGGCAGTAATCATTTTGTTCTGGCAAATGAATGGCTGGAAAAACGTGGCGAAACGCCAATTGACTGGATGCCTGTGTTACCGGCAGAGAGCGAGTAGGGTTTGAATGTGCCGGGTCAGGCCCGGCACATAAGAGGCTTATGCCTTATTCTGACGCCACCACTCGGCCAGCAGCACGCCGGTCGCAACGGATACGTTCAGACTTTCCACATTGCCCGTCCCGTCGATAGAGACGCTCAGATCCGAACTGGAGAGCGCCGCATCAGACAGACCATCGCGTTCCTGACCCAACACCAGCACCATCTTGCGCGGCAGCGTCGCTTTAAACAGCGGCGTACCGGCATGGCTGGATGTGGTCACGATGGAATAGCCCGCTTTACGGAACTGCTCGAGGGCATCCAGAACGCTGTCGCCGGTGATCGGCTGTACGTGCTCCGCTCCGCCTTCCGCAGTACGGACCGCGGCGCCGGATTCCAGCAGCGCGGCATCCTGCAGCAGCACGCCCTTCACGCCAAAATGCGCGCAGCTGCGCATCATTGCGCCCAGGTTATGCGGGTTGCCCACGTCTTCCAGCGCCAGCACGCAGTCATCGGCATCCGCCTGGCTGACCCACTGCTGAACGGTCGTACCGTTACGTTTTTTGATCAGGAAGCAGACGCCGCCGTGGTGTTCGGTACCGGATGCTTTGGTCAGTTCGGCATCATCCACCACGTGGTAGGCTTTGCGGTTCGCCGCCATCCAGCGCAGCGCTTCTTTAAAGCGCGGGGTTACGCTCTGGATAAACCAGGCGCGGACGATACACTCAGGACGGCTCTGGAACAGCGCCTGGCAGGCGTTCTCACCATACACGCGGGTCTCTTCCGCGCGCTGACGACGCAGCACTTCCGGGTCGATAAAGCTTTTACCGCTGATACCGCCGTGATCGGCTTTTTCCGGCGTCTCATCGCCTGGGGCGCGAGAAACGGTGCGCCACGGAGAGGCGTTATCACGTGAGAAGTCATCACGCGGACGGTCATCGCGCTTGCGATCGTCACGCTTGCGGTCATCACGTTTGCGGTCATCACCGCGGTTATTTCTGTCATCGCGGGCGGGGCGACGGCCACCGTCTGCACGAGAGGACGCTGGACGCCCGCCACCTTTTCCGGTACGCGGATTTTGGGTGCGTTTATCAGAGTCATCATCACTGCGGACATACATCACTTTGACCTTGCCGCTTTTGTTTTTCATTTCGTCGTTCATGCTTTTCTCCACCAGCGCTGCGCGAAGCGCGCAGATTACCCGATGTGCCAGCGCATAGCCATAATTTCGTACAAAAGCCTGTGACTATTGTTCCCATTGAATAAAACACATTGTCGTTTCATACAGGCTCACTGATAATATGTAACATATCAGAAACATTATCGGCGTTCTGCCGCTGTCCCACGGCTCTATCAGAGGTTAGTTATGAATACCGTATGTGCCAACTGTCAGGCTTTAAACCGCATTCCGGACGATCGGATGGATGACGGTGCGAAATGCGGACGTTGTGGCCATGAATTGTTTGATGGCGATGTCATTAACGCGACGGGTGCTACGCTGGACAAACTCCTCAAGGACGATCTCCCGGTGGTGGTCGATTTCTGGGCGCCATGGTGCGGTCCGTGCCGCAGCTTCGCGCCAATCTTCGAAGATGTGGCCGAAGAGCGCAGCGGAAAAATGCGGTTCGTTAAGGTTAATACCGAGGCCGAACGCGAGTTAAGCGCACGTTTTCGTATTCGCAGTATCCCGACCATCATGATTTTCAAAAATGGTGAAGTGATCGATATGCTCAACGGTGCGGTTCCAAAAGCACCTTTTGATAGCTGGTTAAACGAATCGCTGTAACATTCCCGGGGCACACCTTGTGCCCCGTTCCCGCCTCTGCGAAAATAGGGTTTTTCCTCCATTTCGCCCATGACTGATAACGCTGTCCTTAAATTACGCGCCGAACGCCTTGCGCGCGCGACTCGCCCCTTTCTTGCACGTGGCAATCGCATACGTCGCTGTCAGCGCTGCCTGCTGCCGCTGAAGGTGTGTCTGTGCGAGACGCTGGCCCCAAGTACTGCGGAGAGCCGCTTTTGTCTGGTCATGTTCGATACCGAACCGATGAAGCCCAGTAATACGGGGCGTCTTATTGCCGATATTCTGCCGGATACCGCCGCGTTTCAGTGGTCGCGCACTGAGCCACCTCAGGCTCTGCTCGACCTGGTGGCAAGCCCGGACTACCAGCCGATGGTGGTTTTCCCGGCATCTTATGCGGGAGAACAGCGTCAGGTCCTTACCGCGCCGCCATCAGGGAAACCACCGCTGTTTATTATGCTGGACGGTACCTGGACCGAAGCGCGGAAAATGTTTCGCAAAAGCCCTTACCTCGACGCTCTGCCGGTTATTTCTGTCGATCTTTCCCGCGTCTCGGCCTACCGCCTGCGCGAAGCGCATGCTGACGGGCAATACTGCACTGCCGAAGTAGCCATTGCGCTACTGGATTTAGCAGGAGATACCGCTGCAGCTGGCGCCCTGGGCAACCATTTCTCATGCTTCCGGGAGCGCTATCTGGCGGGAAAAACCGTTCATAAGGGCAGCATCACAGCAACGGAGACAGAAAGCGTTTAAAATCATCAGGTCGCTTGCATTCACAGGAGGCCTGCATGAGCCAGAGAGGGTTAGAAGCGCTACTCCGTCCTAAATCCATTGCCGTCATCGGCGCATCAATGAAACCGGATCGTGCAGGCTATCTGATGATGCGCAACCTTCTGGCCGGAGGATTTAACGGTCCCGTTATGCCCGTCACGCCGTCTTATAAGGCCGTTCAGGGCGTGCTTGCCTGGCCGGACGTGGAGAGCCTGCCTTTCGTACCGGATCTCGCCGTTCTGTGTACAAACGCCAAACGCAATCCGGAACTGCTGGAGTCACTCGGCAAGAAAGGGTGTAAAACCTGCATTATTCTCTCGTCTCCGCCTGAACAGCAGCCCGAACTGCTGGCCTGCGCCAGCCGCTATCAGATGCGCATTCTCGGGCCGAACAGCCTGGGTCTGCTCGCGCCCTGGCAGGGGCTGAACGCCAGCTTCTCCCCGGTGCCGATCCGTAAAGGCAAGCTGGCGTTTATCTCGCAGTCGGCTGCGGTCTCAAACACCATCCTTGACTGGGCGCAGCAGCGTGAAATGGGATTCTCCTACTTCATTGCTCTGGGCGACAGCCTGGATATTGACGTTGACGAACTGCTGGATTTCCTGGCGCGAGACAGCAAAACCAGCGCAATCCTTCTTTATCTTGAGCACCTGAGCGACGCCCGTCGTTTTGTTTCCGCTTCGCGTAGCGCATCGCGCAATAAACCGATCCTCGTTATCAAAAGCGGTCGCAGCCCTGCGGCGCAGCGTCTGCTGCAGTCTCATTCCGGTATGGATCCGGCCTGGGATGCAGCCATTCAGCGCGCGGGGTTGCTGCGGGTGCAGGATACACACGAGCTTTTTTCCGCCGTTGAGACGTTGAGCCACATGCGTCCGCTGCGCGGCGAGAAGTTAATGATTGTCAGCAATGGCGCGGCCCCTGCCGCGCTGGCGCTGGATGAGCTTTGGCTGCGTAACGGCAAGCTGGCCACGCTGGGTGAAGAGACGCTGCAACGCCTCAGAGAGGCGCTTCCGGCAAGCGTGACGCCCGGCAATCCGCTTGATTTGCGCGATGATGCCAGCAGCGATCGCTATATCAGAGCAATCTCCATTTTGCTGGACAGCCAGGATTTCGATGCGCTGATGATTATCCACTCCCCCAGCGCGGCCGCGCCGGGCAGTGAAAGCGCGCGGGCGCTGATTGAGGCGGTACGAAATCATCCGCGAGGCAAATATGTCACCCTGCTGACCAACTGGTGCGGTGAGTTTTCCTCTCAGGAGGCGCGACGCTTGTTCAGTGAAGCCGGACTGCCAACCTACCGCACGCCGGAAGGCACCATCACGGCATTTATGCATATGGTGGAATATCGCCGCAACCAGAAACAGCTGCGTGAGACACCGGCTTTGCCCGGAAACCTGACGGCGAACACCGTCGACGTTCATCGGCTGTTACAGCAGGCCATTGAAGAAGGCGCGACCTCGCTTGATACGCATGAAGTGCAGCCCATACTGGGCAGCTACGGGATGCAAACTCTGCCAACCTGGATCGCCAGCGACAGCGCTGAGGCCGTACATATAGCCGAACAGATTGGCTACCCGGTCGCCCTTAAGCTTCGTTCCCCCGATATCCCGCATAAGTCGGACGTTCAGGGGGTCATGTTGTACCTGCGTACGGCAACGGAGGTGCAGCAGGCAGCCGATGCCATTTTCGATCGCGTCAAAATGGCCTGGCCGCAGGCTCGGATCCACGGACTGCTGGTGCAAAGCATGGCTAACCGCGCGGGCGCCCAGGAACTGCGGGTGGTGGTTGAACACGATCCTGTCTTCGGCCCGCTCATTATGCTGGGGGAAGGCGGCGTTGAGTGGCGTCCAGAGGAACAGGCCGCGGTGGCGCTACCGCCGCTGAACATGAATCTGGCGCGCTATCTGATCATTCAGGCGATTAAAAGCAAAAAGATCCGGGGCCGCAGCGCCCTGCGTCCGCTCGATATTGCCGGGTTGAGTCAGTTCCTGGTGCAGGTGTCTAACCTGGTTGTAGATTGTGCGGAGATCCAGCGGCTGGATATCCATCCGCTGCTCGCCTCCGGCACTGAGTTTACGGCGCTGGACGTAACGCTGGATATCGCGCCATTTGAAGGGGACAGAGAGAGCCGCCTGGCGATCCGTCCGTATCCTCTGCAGCTGGAGGAGTGGGTCGAGATGAAGAATGGGGAACGCGCCCTGTTCCGCCCTATTCTGCCGGAAGATGAACCGCAGCTGCGTACCTTTATTTCTCAGGTTACGAAAGAAGATCTCTATTACCGCTACTTTAGCGAAATCAACGAATTTACCCACGATGATTTAGCCAATATGACCCAGATCGACTACGATCGAGAGATGGCGTTTGTCGCCGTTCGACGTTCCGAACGGGGCGATGAGATCCTCGGCGTGACGCGCGCAATTTCTGACCCGGATAACATTGACGCGGAATTTGCTGTGCTGGTGCGCTCCGATCTTAAAGGCCTGGGTCTGGGCAGACGACTGCTGGAAAAACTCATCAGTTATACGCGAGATCACGGATTGTTACGCCTGAATGGCATTACTATGCCGAACAATCGCGGTATGGTGACCCTGGCGCGAAAACTCGGATTTGAGGTTGATATTCAGTTGGACGAAGGTATTGTCGCCTTATCCCTCGGCCTGACACCAGCAGACAAACCCGAGTAAGCTACTGGAAATGTTACCCACTTTGGACGGGACTGGTGGTATCATTGTCCGCTTATGTTGTTTGCATGGTACAGACAACCCTTCAATGAACAGAGAAGAAACGCACTGTGATGTTGTCAAAATTTAAGCGTAATAAACATCAACAACACCTTGCTCAACTACCGAAGATTTCTCAGTCAGTTGATGATGTAGAGTTCTTTTACGCTCCCGCTCATTTTCGGGAGACGCTTCTGGAAAAGATTGCCAGTGCCACGCGACGCATTTGCATTGTGGCCCTGTATCTTGAACAAGATGAAGGCGGGCGCGCGATCCTGAACGCGCTCTATGAAGCCAAGCGTCAGCGTCCGGAACTGGATGTTCGCGTGCTGGTTGACTGGCATCGCGCCCAGCGAGGCCGTATTGGCGCGGCCGCTTCAAACACCAATGCAGACTGGTATTGCCGCACGGCGCAGGAAAATCCTGGCGTCGATGTACCTGTTTATGGCGTCCCGGTGAATACCCGAGAAGCGCTCGGCGTCCTTCATTTTAAAGGATTCATCATCGATGACAGCGTGCTTTACAGCGGCGCAAGCCTCAATGATGTTTACCTTCATCAGCTCGATAAATATCGCTACGACCGCTACCATCTGATCCGTAATCCTCAGATGGCCGATATCATGTTTAACTGGGTTGATAAAAACCTGGTGCATGGCCGTGGCGTTAATCGCCTTGACGATCCCGAGCGCCCTAAGAGCCCGGAAATCAAAAACGATGTTCGCGCCTTCCGCCAGGAGCTGCGCGATGCTGTTTACCATTTTCAGGGCGACGCTAACAACGAAGAGTTATCCGTTACCCCACTGGTTGGGCTTGGCAAATCAAGCCTGCTGAATAAAACGATCTTCCATCTGATGCCGTGCGCGGAGCAAAAGCTCACCATCTGCACGCCGTACTTTAACCTTCCTGCCGTACTGGTGCGTAATATCATTCAGCTGCTGCGCGATGGTAAAAAAGTGGAAATTATCGTCGGGGATAAAACGGCGAACGACTTCTTCATACCTGAAGATCAGCCGTTCAAAATCATCGGTGCGCTGCCTTATCTTTATGAAATTAACCTGCGCCGCTTCCTGAGCCGTTTACAGTATTACGTAAATACTGACCAGCTGGTTGTGCGTCTGTGGAAAGATGAAGACAACAGTTACCATCTGAAAGGTATGTGGGTCGACGATGAGTGGATGCTGCTGACCGGTAACAACCTGAACCCGCGCGCGTGGAGACTGGATCTGGAAAACGCGATCCTGATCCATGACCCGCAGCATGAGTTAGCCGCACAGCGTGAGCGTGAACTGGAGTTGATTCGCACGCACACCACGGTGGTTAATCATTACCGCGAGCTGCAGAGCATTGCCGATTATCCGGTGAAAGTTCGCAAGCTGATTCGCCGCTTGCGTCGTATCCGTATTGACCGACTTATCAGCCGAATTCTGTAATGTCCAGGCCCTGTTACCCGCAGGGCTTTTTTATGGAGCCCGTTGATGCGTATTCCTCTGTTACTGAGCGTTTTCTTTCTGACTGGCTGCAGTCATATGGCCAATGATAGCTGGTCCGGTCAGGACAAAGCACAACACTTCCTCGCTTCCGCTATGCTGTCTGCAGCCGGTAATGAGTACGCGCAGCATCAGGGATACAGCCGGGACCGTAGCGCGGCGATAGGGTTGATGTTCTCAGTGGGCCTTGGGGCATCAAAAGAACTATGGGATAGCCGCCCCGCAGGGAGCGGCTGGAGCTGGAAAGATTTCGCCTGGGATGTCGCCGGCGCAACGACCGGCTACGCCGTCTGGCAGATGGCACATTATTAAAGGCGGATACCTTTTCCTTTGCGATGCAGCATCAGCGAGACAATAAACGCCAGCGCTCCCATTACGGTGACATACCAGAAGAAGGTCGTTTCACTGCCCCACGACTTAAGCGATAGCGCGACATACTCTGCCGAACCGCCAAACAGAGCATTCGCGACCGCATAAGAGAGGCCAACACCCAGTGCCCTCACCTGTGCGGGAAACATTTCCGCTTTCAAAATGCCGCTGATTGCCGTGTAAAAACTGATAATAATGAGTGCCACCATGATCAGCGCGAAAGCGGCATACGGCGACGTTGTCTGCTGTAGCGCAGTCAAAAGCGGAACGGTACCCAGGGTGAGCATGCCGCCAAAGATCAGCATGGAGGTGCGGCGACCTATTTTGTCCGACAGCGCGCCGACAATCGGCTGGATAAGCATAAAGACGAGTAACGCCACCGTCATGACGACGCTCGCAACGTTTGCATGCATGCCCGTGGTGTTAACCAGATATTTTTGCATGTAGGTGGTAAAGGTATAGAAACTTAGCGAGCCCGCGGCGGTAAAACCTAACACCATCAAAAATGCTTTGCGGTTTCGCCAGAGCCCCTTCATCGAGCCCGCCTCTTTCAGCGCCCTGACCTCCTGTTGAGAGGTTTCATCAAGCTGACGGCGTAGCCACAGGGCGACAACCGCCAGGGCAGCACCCATAGCAAACGGGATGCGCCAGCCCCAGGCGTGCAGATCTTCATCGCTAAGGATTTGTTGCAGGATCACCACAACCAGTAACGCCAGCAGCTGTCCGCCAATGAGGGTCACATACTGGAATGATGCATAGAAACCTTTTCGGCCTTCAACCGCCACTTCGCTCATGTATGTCGCACTGGTGCCGTATTCCCCACCGACCGACAGCCCCTGGAACAGACGTGCCAGCAGCAGCAACGCGGGTGCCCATGTTCCGATAGTGTCATATCCGGGCAGGCAGGCAATCACCAGCGAGCCGACACACATCATGCATACGGAGATGAGCATGGAGGTCTTGCGCCCTTTTCTGTCTGCGATCCTGCCGAACAGCCATCCACCGATCGGGCGCATCAGGAACCCGGCGGCAAAAACGCCTGCGGTTTGCAGAAGCTGAGTGGTGGTATTCCCGGACGGGAAAAAGATATGCGCAAAGTAGAGTGAACAGAATGAATAGACGTAAAAGTCAAACCACTCTACGAGGTTCCCCGAGGAGGCCCCAACGATTGCCCAAACCCGACGACGGGTATCCTTACCTGCCAAATTGGTGTTATCCGTATCTGCACTGGCTACGGTTTCTGTCATTTTAAAATCCTCTGTCTCACATTGCGGGCCATTGCCCACAAACAGTAAAACCGGATTTAAAACGAATCGTTAGGTAAATAAAATGTTTCAAATATGTTTCATTACGTTTTGTGAACTCGATCAGGTATCGAATTATTAGCGGACGTAGTAATTATCCCCACTTCTGCTGATGCGCCTTTTTTCGCTGCAAATAATCTTCATCTGCACGAATTTTATCCCACCACTTTTTGAAGACCGCGGCGGCTTCGGCTTTTACGGGATCGCAATCCAGCGGTTTGACCTGGCGCTTCTCATCGTACTTTTTACCGCCTTTATGATTGGCGTATCGCCTGGCGCGCGTATAGCCCATCTGAATGAATTTACGCGCCATATCCATACCCACAAAGTCGTTTTGCTGACGATATTCTTCAAACAGGGCGTAAATTTCTTTTGCCGATCGCGCTGCAACCTCAGCATCTTTGTATCGCCAGTGCGGAAGGATCTCGCTTTTGTAAGGTTCCACCATGAGCACACCCTGCTCTCCCCGCCCCACCTGATACAGCTCTGCATGGTCACGGAAATTAATGTTGGCAAAATCTTGTTGGTAATCAAAGGGACGTGTCAAAGCGGCACCATTGTTAAAATCGTTTTAACAATTGTAGGCACGGTCAGGCGGTGCCGCCACCCGGTATTTCCGGCGCACAAAGCAAAAAACCCCGCACCTTACGGTACGGGGTTCTTCTTGATTAATGCCTGGCAGTTCCCTACT
>NZ_JADCLB010000017.1:237800-272162 GCF_014982245.1 Enterobacter cloacae complex sp. P6RS | reverse complement strand
TCCGTTCCGCCACTTATTAAAAGCCCTGAGTTAACGCTCAGGGCTTTTTTCATATCTGACGATTAATTATTGCGAAATTAGCAAAAATCCTCTGCGTTTTACGATCTTTTTCTCTATAACACCGCCAGCGATAATCGTCCTCAGTTAACGAACATAACAATTGAGGAATATTATGACTCTCCCTGCATTCGGTCTTGGCACTTTCCGCCTGAAAGACGACGTAGTTATCGCATCAGTGAAAACCGCTCTTGAACTGGGCTATCGCGCAATTGATACGGCACAGATCTATGAAAACGAAGCTGCCGTTGGACAGGCTCTTGAAGAGAGCGGTGTACCGCGTAATGAACTGTTCATCACCACCAAAATCTGGATCGAAAACCTCAGCAAAGACAAGCTGATCCCAAGCCTGAAAGAGAGCCTGAAGAAACTGCGTACCGACTATGTCGATCTGACGCTGATCCACTGGCCGTCACCGAACGATGCCGTTTCTGTGGAAGAGTTCATGCAGGCGCTGCTGGAAGCGAAAAAGCAGGGCCTGACCCGTGAAATTGGTATTTCCAACTTCACCATCCCGCTGATGGAAAAAGCCATTGCCGCAGTTGGCGCAGAAAATATTGCGACAAACCAGATCGAGCTGTCTCCATACCTGCAAAACCGCAAAGTCGTGGACTGGGCAAAGCAGCACGGTATCCATATTACCTCTTACATGACGCTGGCCTACGGTAAGGCGCTGAAAGACGAGGTAATTATCCGTATCGCTGAGAAGCATAACGCCACTGCTGCGCAGGTTATTCTGGCATGGGCAATGGGTGAAGGCTATGCCGTGATCCCATCATCAACCAAGCGCGAAAACCTGGCCAGCAACCTGCTAGCGCTGGATCTTCATCTGGATGACGATGATAAAAAAGCGATCGCAGCACTGGAGTGCAACGACCGCCTGGTGAGTCCGGAAGGTTTAGCCCCTGACTGGGATTAATAAGACCCTCCCTCTGTAACCTGAACCCTCACACAGCTCCTCCGGGAGCTGTTTTTATATGCTCGCTAAGGAAGTCGATAAAGGCGCGTATGCGCGTGCTTACCGCTCTGTCGCTGTAATACACCGCGCTGAAAGGCATCTCGACCGGCAAACGTTTATCGGCCATTAGCTCTACCAGTTCACCCCGCGCTATCTCTTTATCAATCATATAGTCTGACAAGCAGGCGATCCCATTCCCTTCCAGGCAAAGCTGCTTCAGCGTTTCTCCGCTGTTAGACGATAACCCGCAGGTAATTTCATGAAGCTGGCCATCATGACAGGCAACAGGCCAGGTGTTCAGCGACACCGGCTCCGTAAAGCCCAGGCACAGATGCTGCTTCAGTTCTTCAACCGTCTCCGGTTTACCATGTTCAGCAATATACTGTGGCGACGCGATAATTTTACGGTAGCTGGCAAACAGCGGGCGGGCCCGCAGGCTGGAATCCGTCAGGGTTCCCGCCCGAATAGCCACATCCACTTTCCGCTCGATGAGGTTAATAAACGTCTCGGACGAAACCAGAGAGAGCGTCATCTCCGGATAGCGTTCACGGAAAGGTTTGATTAACGGCATCAGAAAATGAAGCACAACCGGCGTGGCAGCATCAATGCGCAGCAACCCGCGCGGCGTGCTGCGGGTTTCCATAATCTCCGTCTCCGCTGCGGCCATCTCCTGCAGCACCGACTGCACGCGGCGGAAATAACGTTCCCCTTCTTCCGTCAGGCTGAGCTGCCGCGTCGTTCGGTTGAGCAGACTTACCCCAAGCTTCATCTCCAGCTTTTTCACCGAGCGGCTAATGGCCGAGTTAGCCTGTCCCAGCTGCTCGGCCGCGCGGCTAAAGCTGCCGCTTTCGACGACGGCGACAAAGATTGTCAGCTCTTCAGACGTTGCTTTCATTGTTGCACCACCTGCAAAATTCTATTGATATTTTGACCATTTTTGTTATTTAAGCACTGGCGCATACTGCCTGTCATCTTAATCCTGATGATACGGAGTATTTTATGCCACTGGCGCTACTTGCCCTGACGATCAGTGCCTTTGCAATTGGCACGACCGAATTTGTTATCGTGGGACTGGTTCCCACCATCGCTAACCAGCTTGCCATCTCGCTGCCCTCAGCCGGGTTACTGGTGTCCATCTACGCCCTGGGCGTTGCCGTCGGCGCGCCGGTGCTGACGGCCCTGACCGGACGTTTTCCGCGTAAGCAGCTGTTAGTCGCGCTGATGGTGCTGTTTACCGCCGGGAACGTTCTGGCCTGGCAGGCACCGGACTACACCACGCTGGTGATTGCCCGCCTGCTGACCGGTCTGGCACACGGCGTGTTCTTCTCGATTGGTTCCACCATTGCAACCAGCCTGGTCCCCAAAGAGAAAGCGGCTTCAGCGATCGCGATCATGTTCGGTGGGTTGACCGTCGCACTGGTCACAGGCGTACCGTTGGGAACGTTTATCGGACAGCATTTCGGCTGGCGTGAAACGTTCCTGGCCGTCTCCTTACTGGGCGTTATCGCTCTGGTGACTAGCCTGCTGCTGGTACCGTCGAATATTCCAGGCCGGGCGAGCGCCAGCCTGCGCGATCAGCTGAAAGTGCTTACCCATCCGCGTTTGCTTATCATCTATGCGGTTACGGCTCTGGGCTATGGCGGCGTATTCACTGCCTTCACCTTCCTGGCACCGATGATGCAGGACCTGGCGGGCTTCTCCCCGAATGCCGTGAGCTGGATTTTGCTGGGATACGGTATTTCTGTGGCCATTGGCAATATCTGGGGCGGCAAGCTCGCGGATAAGCATGGTGCGGTACCGGCGCTGAAATTTATCTTCGCCGCCCTGGTGGTTCTGCTGATGATTTTCCAGTTCACGGCTTCAATGCAATACGCCGCGCTGGTCACGGTACTGGTGATGGGGATCTTCGCCTTCGGTAATGTGCCAGGGCTTCAGGTTTACGTTGTCCAGAAAGCCGAGCTCTATACGCCGAATGCGGTGGATGTGGCATCCGGTCTGAATATTGCCGCTTTTAATATTGGTATCGCACTGGGCTCCATTATTGGCGGACAAACCGTCGAACACTTCGGATTAACCCAGACCCCATGGATTGGCGCGGTGATTGTCCTGGTCGCCTTCCTGCTGATTGGCCTGAGTGGACGCCTCGATAAGCCAGCCCGCGTAGCGCTGGGATAACATCAGTAAGTGCTTGCTTACAAAACTGGAAAGCGGTTTCTCAGAAATTGCGTTGAAAGTGTGACCTAAAGTCCCTATAACATTAGAACCAGTCCGTTTTCAGGGCTGGTTCATGTTACAGGGGCTGTTTCCAAAAGTGCGAAAAAATACCTATGCCATGCGTTATGTTGCCGGAATGCCCGCGGAGAGGATTTTGCCTCCGGGGTCGTTTGCGAGCATAAGCCAGGCATTACCCGCCGGCACACCGTTAAGCAGCGATGATAAAATCCGGGTGCTGGTCTGGAATATCTTCAAGCAGCAGCGCGCGGAGTGGTTATCGGTACTCAAAAATTTTGGAAAAGATGCCCACCTGGTTCTGCTCCAGGAGGCGCAAACTACCCCTGAACTGGTACGGTTTGCCACCACGAATTACCTTGCCGCCGACCAGGTGCCGGCATTTGTTCTGCCGCAGCATCCCTCTGGCGTAATGACGCTTTCTGCTGCCCATCCGGTCTACTGTTGCCCGCTCCGCGAGCGCGAACCTATCCTGCGTCTGGCGAAATCAGCGCTGGTGACGGTCTATCCGCTGCCGGATACCCGTATGCTGATGGTCGTCAATATCCACGCGGTAAACTTTAGCCTCGGCGTGGATGTGTATAGTAAGCAGTTACTTCCTATTGGCGATCAGATTGCGCATCACAGCGGGCCCATCATCATGGCAGGCGATTTTAATGCCTGGAGCCGTCCGCGCATGAATGCGCTGTATCGCTTTGCGCGCGAAATGTCGCTGCGTGAAGTTCGCTTCAGTGATGACCAGCGTAAAAAAGCTTTTGGTCGTCCTCTCGACTTTGTCTTCTATCGCGGTTTGAGCGTGCACGACGCCTCTGTACTGGTGACGCGCGCTTCGGATCACAACCCTCTACTCGTTGAATTCAGTCCCGGCAAACCTGATAAATAATGGTGTGTCAGGTCTGCCGTGGGGCAGGCCGCGCGGATGCTGCCCTTTTATTTTTAACCAACAAAGGACAGTACGATGACAACAACACACTCCCATCATGACAACGTAGAAAAACAGTTTGGTTCTCAGGCAAGTGCTTATCTGAGCAGCGCCGTGCATGCTTCAGGTCGCGATCTGGTGCGTCTCGGTGAACGTCTGGCGGCATTCCCGCAGGCGCACGTGCTGGACCTGGGATGTGGGGCAGGGCACGCCAGCTTTACGGCTGCGCAGCAGGTAGCCCACGTTACCGCATATGATTTATCGAGCCAGATGCTGGACGTCGTTGCTGAAGCGGCTAAAGCGAAAGGGTTGAACAATATTGATACGCGGCAGGGCTATGCGGAGTCTTTACCGTTTGATGACGCGTCGTTTGATGTCGCGATCAGCCGGTATTCTGCACACCACTGGCATGACGTCGGCCAGGCAATGCGCGAAGTCAGACGTGTTCTGAAGCCGGGTGGCACCTTCATCATTATGGACGTGATGTCTCCCGGACATCCGGTGCGTAATATCTGGCTGCAGACGGTCGAAGCGCTGCGCGACACCTCGCACGTTCAAAACTACGCCAGCGGGGAGTGGTTATCGTTTATCACTGAAGCCGGGCTGATTGCGCGCTCGTTAATAACAGACCGTTTACCGCTGGAGTTCAGCTCCTGGATAGCCCGTATGCGTACCCCGGAGGCGTTAAGCCAGGCAATTAGGCTTTACCAGGAGAGTGCGTCCGCAGAGGTGAAGGCGTACTTTGAACTGCAGGCGGATGGCTCATTTACGAGCGATACCATCATGGCTGAAGCGCAAAAAGCGGGATAAACAAAAAAGGCACCGAGGGGAATCGGTGCCTTTTTATCTTTCGATCGTGTAATCAGGAGTCTGGCGTGGCGCTGTTCTTCACAAACAGCGTCAGCTGGTCGCCTGGTTTCAGATTGTCAGTATCATTATTCCAGCGCATCACATCTTTGATGTTCACGCCGTGACGTTTTGCGATACTGGACAGCGAATCACCCTTACGCACGCGATAGGTAATGCTATCGCTGTTGTTGGCAAGACGCTGAGCGCTGCTACCTGCGCCAACCGTCAGATTCTGACCCACTTTCAAGCCCGATCCACGCAGATTGTTCCACTGCTGAAGATCTTTTGCGCTCACGCCAAGACGTGAGGCAATGCCTGAAAGGGTATCCCCTGAACGCACCTTATAGCTGCGGCTGCTAACGGATGAAGCATCGGCGATCAGCGTTGACTGAACGGCGGCAATTTCACCCGATGCTAAAGACTCACGTAACTGCGCCGCATGTTTCTGCGGAACCATCACATACTGCGGGCCGCTTGCCCCCAGCGTCGAGCCTTTAACGCCAGCATTAAAGGTTTTCAATTTACTTACCGACATACCCGTCATATCAGCAACTTGTTGAATATCAACCGGATTGCTGAGGCGAACGCGCGCCAGTGCACGACTTTCGTCTGGTGTTGGCAGTTGTACACCGTAACGCTTGCTGTTCTTGAGAATATCGCTCAAGGCCAGCATCTTCGGTACGTAAATCTTCGTTTCCTGTGGCAGTGAGAGCGACCAAAAATCGGTGGATTTACCCCGTGCTTTATTCGCTTTCATTGCCTTCAGTACACGACCTTCGCCGCTATTATACGCTGCGACCGTTAACAGCCAGTCGCCGTCAAACATCTTGTTCAGACGTTGCATCATATCGAGAGCGGCTGTCGTTGAAGCGACAACATCGCGACGCGCATCATAGTTGCGGGTCTGTTTCAGACCATAGTTTCGCCCGGTGCTCGGAATGATCTGCCAAATGCCTGCGGCATTGGCGCCAGACGTCGCGTGTGGGTCAAAAGCGCTCTCCACTATGGGTAGGAGTACCAGCTCCATAGGCATGTTACGTTTTTTAACTTGCCCGGCTATCCAGTACATATACGGCTCTGCCCGTAACGTTACATCGTGGAGATAGCTCTTATTTCTTAAATACTTCTGTTTCTGTTCGCGAATCCGGCTGTTTTCCGGAATTCCCATCTTTAGCTCGTCGCCAATAGAGGTCCACAAGTCTTGCTCCTGCGCGAAAGATGTCCCATCGTCCATCCAGCGCGCCGAACTTGTAAACTTCCCTGCTTCCCCTTGACCAGCTGCAGAAAGGCTCTGTGCGTGCTGTTGTACGTTGCTGCCGTTCTGCGACTGGCAACCTACAAGCAGGACAGAGGCGAGTAATATCGCTTTTGCCTTCATGTGTGTGTCAATAGTTGCTTAAAAGACGAGCGATGATAACGGCGAAATTTTGAAAAGGCAACCCGCATTTATCTGAAGTTATCTTTCTTTGACCTTAACCATGCAAATCGCTGTTCAGGTTGTTGCAAATTTGTTTCTTGGTTAATTTTATTAATTAAATCAATATCATCTGTTCGTAAAAATAAATTAATCTGACGCTCATTTTTCAGAATTACGGGCAGTGTATTTTGGTTTTTTGCACGTAACTCCTTCACTTTGTGATAATAATCCTGAATCGCTCGATCCTCGGGTAAGAGGCTTGCAGCAAACTTCATATTTCCTAACGTATACTCATGGGCGCAACAAATAAGGGTATCATCCGGTAATGCGCTAAACTTTTGTAAAGACTGATACATCTGTTCCGGCGTGCCTTCAAACAGTCTTCCGCAGCCGCCAGAAAACAAGGTGTCGCCACAAAAAAGATAAGGTTTGCTGTAGAAACACAGATGTCCCAAAGTGTGACCCGGTGTAGCAAATACGGAAAACTCCCACTCGTGGATGAGGATATTTTCGCCTTCTTCGACTACTTGCGTCGTTCCCTTATTTTGTGTCTCAGCCGGTCCGTACACCACAAGATGTGGAAATTGGGCCCGCAGTTCCTGCACGCCGCCAGTGTGATCGTTATGATGATGCGTCAACAGAATGGCGTCAGGCTGCCAGCCGTTATCATTTATGGCGCGCAGTACAGGGGCGGATTCGCCGGGATCGACAATGACGCATCGACGCTCGTCATCGACCAAAACCCAGATGTAATTGTCCTCAAAAGCGGGAATACTGATAAGATTCATACATTACCTCTTATAACGTGGCGGGTGTTTTGATGAAACCGGCAAGGATACCTCAGACTGTCGCAGCACCGGAACGTTGGGCGGAATTGCCCTGGGGTGAATACTATCGCGAGGCACTGGAGCAGCAGCTGAAGCCCTGGCTCGCGAAATTGTATGGCTTTCACCTGCTTAAGATTGGCAATCTCAGCGCGGAAATCAATACCGAAAGCTGCGCTATCTCACATCAGGTTAACGTCTCTCTCGGCGGATCGCCGGTTCAGGTGAAGGCAGACCCGTTGCATCTGCCGTTCGCAGAGAAATCCGTTGATGCATGCCTTCTTGCACACGCGTTGCCCTGGTGCAGCGATCCTCACCGTATGCTGCGTGAAGCCGATCGCGTTCTGATTGATGACGGCTGGCTGATCCTCAGCGGATTCAATCCGCTGAGCCTGATGGGGCTGCGCAAGCTGGTACCCGTGCTGCGCCGAACGCCACCCTATAACAGCCGAATGTTCACCATGATGCGCCAGCTCGACTGGCTTTCACTGCTGAACTTTGAAGTGCTCTGCTACGGCGGTTTTCAGGTACTGCCGTGGGCGCGGAAGGGGGGAGTGTTGTTAAGCACGCATTTGCCCGCCTTAGGCTGCATGCAGTTTATCGTCGCGCGTAAGCGAACCATCCCCCTTACGCTTAACCCGATGAAGCAGAGCAAATCGAAAACGCCTATCCGGCAGACCGTTGGCGCAACGCGGCAGTACAGAAAGCCCTGATCAGGATTCAGGCTGGTAGCCTGCATCCTCATGGGCCGGGTTTAAAGCCGCCGCGCGCGCCAGTTCGTCGCAGCGTTCGTTCTCAGGGTGACCAGCATGCCCTTTTACCCATTCCCATTTTATTTGGTGCTGACCTAATGCCGCATCCAGCCGCTTCCAGAGATCGACATTTTTAACCGGCTTTTTATCCGCAGTTTTCCAGCCGCGTTTTTTCCAGTTGTGGATCCACTGGGTGATACCCTGGCGCACGTACTGGCTGTCGGTACTGAGCACCACGTCGCAGTGTTCTTTTAAGGCTTCCAGCGCCACAATGGCCGCCATCAACTCCATACGGTTGTTGGTGGTCAGGAAATAGCCTTCGCTAAAAGTTTTTTCATGCTGGCGATAGCGCATAATCGCGCCGTAGCCGCCGGGCCCTGGGTTGCCGAGACAAGATCCATCGGTGAAAATTTCTACCTGTTTACGCATCTCTGGTAGACTTCCTGTATTTGAAACGTTCAGTTAAACGATAAGTCTGACATAAATGACCGCTATGAGCACTGCAATTACTCGCCAGATTGTCCTCGATACCGAAACCACCGGTATGAACCAGATCGGCGCGCACTACGAAGGGCATAAGATCATTGAGATCGGTGCCGTTGAAGTGGTGAACCGTCGTCTCACGGGGAACAACTTCCACGTGTATCTCAAACCCGATCGGCTGGTGGATCCAGAGGCGTTCGGCGTTCACGGTATTGCCGATGAGTTCTTGCTGGATAAACCGACCTTTGGAGAGGTGGCAGACGAGTTTCTGGAGTACATCAAAGGCGCCGAACTCATCATCCATAACGCCTCGTTCGATATCGGCTTTATGGACTATGAGTTTAGTAAGCTCCATCGCGATATTCCGAAAACAAACACCTTTTGCAAAGTGACCGATAGCCTGGCGCTGGCGAGGAAGATGTTTCCCGGCAAGCGTAACAGCCTCGATGCGCTCTGTTCACGTTACGAAATAGACAACACCAAGCGAACGCTGCACGGGGCATTGCTCGATGCCCAGATCCTGGCCGACGTCTATCTGGCAATGACCGGCGGACAGACGTCGATGAAGTTCAGCATGGAAAATGAGTCACAGCAGACGCAGGGCGAAGCGGGCATTCAGCGCGTTGTCCGTCAGGCAAGCCGCTTGCGGGTTGTTTTAGCCAGTGATGAAGAGCTACTTAACCATGAATCCCGTCTCGACCTGGTGCAGAAGAAGGGCGGAAGCTGTATGTGGCGCGCCTGAAAAAACACCACAATGCCTGTAAAATCATCGGTTGGGTGAATTTTGCAGCAAACGATTCAAAACGTGAGAAAAAGCGTTGACGAGATCGGAGGCACACCGTAATATGCGCCTCGTTCCCCAAGCGGGAACAGTGGAGCGGTAGTTCAGTCGGTTAGAATACCTGCCTGTCACGCAGGGGGTCGCGGGTTCGAGTCCCGTCCGTTCCGCCACTATTCAGGCCCACGTTATTTATAACGTGGGCCTTTTTCATATCTGTACTTTTTCGTCTGCGCGTTCGATCTTCGCGACTTTCCTTTGCGAGGCGCGAGAGCAGAGGGCAATGCCAAACAGAATCAGTACCGTGCTGATCAGATGATACGAGTGCAACGTAACGTGCAGGAACATCACGCTGAACAGACCGCCGCTCAGCGGAATTAGGTGGGAATAAATCTCCCCGCGGGTTGCACCGATAGCCGCAATGCCTTTATTCCACAGCAGGTAAGAGAGCCAGGAAGGAAAGACCACCAGGTACAGCAGCCCGCTTAAAAAGCCCGGTGCGGTATAGGCCGTCCAGTCAGGTAAGCCGGTCTTTATCAACGATATCGCCAGTACCGGTAACAACACCAGGGCACCGAGGACCGCGCTCACGGCCACAAAGGCATTCCCACCGACGCTTTTCGGCTTCATCCGCAAGAAAGCACAATAAACGGCCCAGCTGGCGGCAGAGCCCATGGTCCAGATATCGCCGCGATTCAGATTTTTAAGCGTATCCAGATGCAGCAGATCGCCCTGCATGACCAGCCAGACGACGCCCAATGAACTGAGAACAACGCCAGCAATATTCTGTACTGATATTTTCTCTTTAAAGACCAGCTTATTTATCAATAAAACCAGGGCAGGCGTTGTGGATAAATAAATAGCTGCATTAAGAGATGAAGTATATTGCAGACCGATATACAGCGTGAGTGGGAACATAACCTGTCCGCACAGCGCAAGAAATATGATCGTACCTTTCGCTTTTTTCATCATCGGCCACTGGGCGCGAATCTGTCTGATATAAAGCATCGATAAAAGAAGAGCCGTAATTATCCAGCGTGCGGCGGATAATATAATCGGGTCTGCATGCGCCACCAGTAAATGACCGACGACATAATTACCCCCCCAAAAACAGGCCGCGAGACTGAGTAAAAAATAGGGCATAGAGGCTCCTGATAATAAACATTTTGTCTGCCTTTAGGGTACTGCCGGTACAGAATTAAATGCTAATATAATATTTTCATCTCACGGTATTGGCTGAAACTATGAAGTTTACTCTCAGGCAACTTGAGTTCTACATTGCGTTAGCGGAAACATTACAAATTTCCAAAGCGGCCAGCCGTTGTCATATATCGCAATCTTCCATGACGGTCTCTATGCGCAACCTGGAGGAGGCGGTGAATGCCCCTCTCTTTATCCGCCATGCAAAAGGGATCCAGTTAACTCCCGTGGGGGAGCGATTTCTCAATCATGCCCGCAAGATCCTCCACGATAGCCGCGCGGCGGTGGAGGATCTCCATCAGCAGCCTGAGGCGATTAACGGCGTCGTGCGCATCGGCATTGCCGAAACCCTTTCCGCTTATCTGCTGCCCAATCTCTGGGGCGATATCGCGCAGCGTTTTCCGCTGCTGGAGACGGCATTTCATGAGGCGCCCGCATCGCAGCTGCTTCAGGCCTTGCGTCAGGGAGATCTCGATTTTTGTCTTTTGCTGACCTCCAATATCAGCCACGATAGTACGCTTGAGGTCGAAACGTGGATCCGTTCGCCGCGCCGGTTATGGACCGCCATCGGCCATCCTCTTCTCAGCGTGCCGGAGCTTCGGTTAAAGGATGTGGAAAAGGCGCCATTTCTATTGCTGGTGACGGACGATTATCCCGATGTGATATCCGACTACTGGCAAAGCAGGGGCTGCCATCCTGACATTCATTTTCGCACCAACTCCTTTGAGGCGATTCGAAGTCTGGTCGCGCAGGGAAAGGGGGTGACGATTTTATCCGATCTGGTCTATCGCCCGTGGGCGCTCGGCGGTCAGCGCGTGATCCGGCGCACCATTGACGACTGCATTACCTATATGGATGTGGGCATCGTCAAAAACGTCGGGCAGCCGCTTTCGCCGGCCTGTTTGCGGTTGATGGATTTTTTACGACAGCAAACGGCACGCCTGGGCGAAGCGCGCTGAACTGCGTCCCTGAGATTTCCGTTATCCGCCAGATATTTCCTGATTTCCCTGAGGGCCTTCTTGCCCGCAGGTCGTGTATTCCGCTGCTGGGGATGAAGACAATAAGCGCCTTGCTTATTTTCTTTACCGAAACGGAATTGTGCTATGTCTGGTATCACCGCGAGCGGTATTCGTTCCCTGCTCGCCTCCCGTCCACTCTTGTTGGTTCTCTGCTGTGCCACCGCTTGGCCGGCATACGCTGAAGAGTCGATGACCGTTGAGGGGTATTATCGCGATCCCGCGTCATTTATCGCTCCGGCTCATACTCCAGCACAACAATTGCCTGCCAGCGACGGTGCGGGCGCGCTAAAAAACATCCCGGGTTTTTCCGTACTGCGCAGCGGCGGGAGTAACGGCGATCCGGTGTTGCGCGGAATGTTCGGCTCCCGGCTGACGCTTCTTGCAGACGGCGTCAGCACTCAGGGGGGCTGCGGCTCGCGCATGGACACCCCAACGGCCTATATCACTCCGCAAAGTTACGACACGATAACCGTCATCAAAGGCCCACAAAGCGTGCTCTGGGGGCCAATGGGGTCCGCCGGAACATTGCTTTTTGAACGCCAGCCGGACTATTTCAGCGTACCTGAGCTAAAAGGCAGCGCTGAGCTGCTGCGGGGCGCTAACGGGCGCGCGGATCAAAACCTTAATCTCGCGTTTGGCGACCCGCGCGGCTACGTCCGCCTGGACGGTAATCATTCGGAGGCGGATGACTACCGGGATGGTCATGGCAACCGCGTGCCTGGCCTGTGGCGCAGATGGAACAGCGGCGTCACGGTTGGGCTCACGCCTGATGAGGACTCGCTGGCGGAGCTAAGCGTGGGAGCCAGCGACGGTAAAGCCCGCTATGCGGGGCGGATGATGGATGGTAGCCGTTTTGCCCGTAAAAGCGCGGCGCTAAAACTGGAGAAATATCACCTGAGCGAGCACGTCAGCAAACTTAGCTGGCAGCTCTATGCCAATGATACTGACCACATCATGGATAACTACAGCCTGCGTCAGCCCGTTGGACCGAAGCGTAAGTCTGAAGTTGGCGGCGTGGTGATGGGCAGCCGCCTTGCCGGCGTGTGGGAAGATGAAACCACCACGATTACCGCCGGCGCGGACGTAATGCGTAAAAGTCACCGTAAAAAAAGCGCGGGATCGTGGCGTGACGATGCCCGTTTTACCCAGGCGGGTCTGTTTAGCGAATGGCGCCAGTCCGTCACGGCGGACGATACGGTCATCGTGGGTGCGAGACTGGATAGCATTCGCGCGGACGATCGGCGCAGCGCGCAAAATAGCTCCCGGCACGACCTCCTGCCCGGCGCGTTCACGCGCTATGAGTATCGCGTACCTGACGCACCCGTCATGCTTTATAGCGGCATCGGTTATACCGAACGTTTTCCTGATTACTGGGAGCTATTTTCCGGCAAGGCTGGAGAACAAAGCTTTCGTCAGCTGAAAACAGAAAAGACCCTGCAATGGGATAGCGGCGTGCAGTTACACGGCGACAAGGTTAGCGCCTGGGCATCGGCCTATGTCGGGCGAACTACCGATTACATTCTGTTTGATTATAGCCGCACGCCGTCGCAGGCCAGCAACATCAATGCCGCCGTTATGGGCGCGGAGACGGGCGCAAGCTGGAGCCTGACGCCCAACTGGGCACTGACGGGAAGCCTGAGCTACGCCTGGGGCGAGAATCGTAGCGATAAACAGCCGCTGCCGCAGATGCCGCCGCTCGAAGGGCGGCTGGCGCTGGACTATACCGGGCAACAGTGGCGCACCGGATTACTCTGGCGTGTGGTTGCGCCGCAGCATCGCGTGGCGCAAAACAAAGGTAACGTCACCGGCCAGGATCTCGGACCGAGCGCGGGGTTTGGCGTGCTTTCGTGGAGCGCGGGCTACACATTTAACGACCATTTTGAGTCCCGCGTGGGTATTGAGAATCTGTTCAATAAATACTACAGCGAGCACCTCAACCTGGCGGGCGCCAGCCAGTTCGGATACGCCGCAAATCAGCAAATCCCTGAACCGGGGCGCGTCTGGTGGCTGGCGATGACATACCATTTCTGATCCTGAGCGTCATTGCTGAGAGCGACCGTTGAGGCGTACGTTTGCCTCTACCGCCTGTTTACAGGCGGTTTTTTTATTTCAGATAGCAATATCGAACATTTGCGTTTTCGCCAGCAGGCAATAGAGCTGACAGTCGCTGTTAACCCCCAGTTTTTCCATCGCGCGCAGCTTATGGGCGCTGACGGTTTTATTACTCAAATGCAGCTGTCTGGCGATCTCTGTCAGACTCATCCCTTTGCAGAGCATACGCAACACATCAATTTCACGGGGCGAGAGCTCTTGCTCCGTTTGTGCACCGGTCTGGAACAGGGAATGCATCAGCTCGCGCTCAATATAGACTTCCCCATTGATCACCGACGTCAGCGTTCTGCTCAGGGTTTTCTCACAGGTGTCCCGACTAATATAGGCTTTGGCGCCTGCCTCCAGCGACATGCGGATAAGCTGCGTGTTTTTGTAGGGCGAAAGCACAATGATTTTAAGCTGCGGATATTTACGGCTGAGCCATTTAATCAGCAATACGCCGTCCATTCCGTTGAGCGGGTTAACGGTTTGGCTGGTGGCAAGAGAAAAGCCAAGGAACAGAATGTCGACAGGCTGTTGGGATAGCAGTGAAAGCAGCTCAGATGGCGTTGCGGTATCGCCCTGAATGCAAAACTCCGGGCGGGGTGAGCCGTCGCTGAAAAGAGAGGGCATATTGGTGATCATGGATAAGACGCCACGACGGATAATAGTGTGCTCATCGGCAATAGCGATACGGACTTTCATGGTTTCTCCTTCGAAAATGTGGGCGACGGTAGGGATAACGCCGCCGGATGACCAGAAAGATACAGATCCTGTGCAGAGCATTCTTTAGTACTTGTCAGATAATTCCTTCAGTGCGGTATCGAGTTGCTGCAGATTGGCTTCCATGCGCGCGCAGAAACGCGATGTCAGCGCAGGCAGGGCTTCAGCCGTTATGACCCCAGCCGCCAGCATCTCCGGCAACACTTCAATCGCCTGACAGGTGCGGGTGGCGTTGCGCATGGCAAAGAGGCTCCAGGAGGCCTTCAGACGATGCGCGAGCTGGCTTAGCGTTTGCGGTGACGGGGTGTTTTCCCGTAGCTGTCGAATATCAAGGGTAATGGCTTCGCGCATTTGCTCGCGCATCAGGGTCATGATCTCCGGTTGACCGTTGGCCAGACGCCGGAGTTCGCTGAGGTCAGGCCCCTGATTGTGCAGGCTGTATTGCTGCGCCAGCGCCTGATGCAGGGCATTGAGGGAGAGCGGTTTTCGCAATAACGCGTCCATCCCGGCATGTTTTGCCCGATCGTCCTCACTCTGCAGCGCGCTGGCGGTGTAACCGAGAATAGCGGCCGGCGCGGTGATGCTGCCGGCAATATCGCGCAGGAGTATTAACGATGTAAGTTGATAGCCGTCCATGAGGGCCATCTGGCAGTCGGTTATCAGGATATCCACCGGCTCGTTTTCCAGGCGCGCAAGCGCTTCGCCAGAGCTGGCGCAAGGAATAACCTCCTGACCCAGCTCCTGCAGCTGGAGCGCTAACACCGTCAGGTTTGCCGGAAAATCGTCAACGATCATAATGCGATGCGGTGGCAGCGGGGTTATTACAGGTGTCTCATCGGCCGTTGCCGCCGCGCTGGCGACGTGAAGCGGTATGCTCACCGTCACCTGCGTACCGCTCCCCGCTTCGCTGGCTATCGTCAGCACGCCTCCCATCAGCTCGACTAACTGGTAACAGATCGCCAGCCCTAGCCCGCTGCTTTGCGGCGTGCTGCTGTCAGTCTGAAACCACGGCTGGCCGAGGTGTGGAAGGGCATCGGCCGGGATACCGATGCCAGTGTCGCGAATCAACAGCTGCAAATGTTCACCGTTGAGCTCGGCGTGAAAAACAATTTCTCCCTGCGGCGTATATTTAATGGCGTTGCCCAACAGATTGGCGATGACCTGATTCAGTCGTGCTTTATCGAACAGGAACCAGCCGTCGTGCGGCACGTTCAACTCGCTACGCCAGTGGAGACCTTTAGCGTTGGCGCTGCTGGCAAAAATCTCCGCGCTGGCGTTAAGCGTCTGCCACAGGGGCCAGGCCTGTGGCTCCAGCCTTAACTCGCCAGCTTCAATGCGCGACAAATCCAGTACGCCGCCAATCACGTCGCGCAAAGCCCCGGCTGCCTGCCAGGCGATGTTGAGGGACTCGCTTTTGTCGCGCTCCATCTCAAGCAGGCCCAGCATGGCGTTGAGCGGGGTACGAATGTCATGGCTCATGCGGGCGAGGAAGTTCGATTTTTCAGTGCTGGCCTGCTCCGCCTGCGCCAGCGCCTGATTGAGCGCAGCGGTCAGCGCGGCTTTTTCAGTGATATCGATCCAGCCTCCGACCACGCCCTGAGGCCGCCCCCGCGTATCGGTATAGCGGCAAAGCCACCAGTAAAGGGTGGAATTGTTCTGAGTGGTTTCACCCGTTAACGGCGACGCGGCATGGAGCAGCGAGAGGCGATGGGGCAACGTAAACTGTTGGGCAAGCTCGCCCAGAGGCAGGCTGGAAAAGGGAGCGCCCTCTTCGGGCTGTGCCGTGAGTAACGGTGAGTGAATAAAGGAGTCGTTATAGCGCGTCAGCCGCCCGGTCGGATCGCAGACAAACAGCGGCACCGGGACATTGTTCATCAGAGTTTGCCAGAGTGAGAGCGCGTTGTGCAGCTCTGCCGTGTCCCGCTCGCGCTGACGTCGCTGGCTCTGCGCGGCGCTAAAGGTCAGCAGGGCGACGAATGCCGCGCAAATTGCCACCACGGCGAGCATGACCAGCCATAGCGATTGCACCGGGGCGGTGGGTGTCGTCTGTACGGCCTGCGACAGGTTAAGGCTCGCGTAGATATCAGCCTGCGTTACGGACGCCATGACCGCATTCACCCTTTTGGCATCCGCCGGGTCAGAAATAGTTGGTACAAACCATAGCGGCACTTCCGGCAGCGCCAGCGGCGTCAGCGACAGATTGCTGGCGTTATGCTGGCGCAGCAGGTGATGGAGTATAAACGCATCGCCCGCAAGCCCGTCCGCGCCGCCGGCTTTGAGCAACTCAAATCCCTGATCGAGCGAGTTAACCAGCACCAGGTTATCCGCAGGTAACGCCTGACGCAGTAACGTGACGAGCGGAGAGATGCGTATGACGGCAATCCGCTTATGCTGTAATGCGGACAAGGAGCCGGAAAGCGGGTTGCTGTCCTCACTTAGCAGGGCCCAGCTCAGTGAGTCAAACGTGATGGCACTCTTTGACGGTGGCGTCGCGCTGGCGACTATGCGCAACGTGTTCTCCGCATACTGAAGCGGGGGAGCATCAAGGTTGAAGGTCAGGCTATACAGGTTGGACGGAAACAGATTGAGCAGCAGATCGCGCCATACCCCCTGAATATGCCCGTCAGCCGTGAGTGTGACCATTGGCGGCGAAATAGCGGGAAGCAAAACGTGCAGCGTGATTTTGGGCGCATTTTCCTTCACGGGGGAATGGCGGGCGTCAAAGACGCTGCCGTCCGGCAAAAGCCACTTTTGTTCCAGCCATTCAGCGTCTTCCGGGTTAAGGGTGTGAATACGCTCGTTGAAGATTTCCAGCGTGTTTGCCTGCTCAGGCAGAGCCCAGGCACGAAAATGTAGCGGGGGAGTATCGTCCAGCGGCGTCAGGGTCAGCGTGGTGGCGGGGGAGTGGGTCAGCCAGTTACGTAAAACAAACTCCGGGGCGATGAATTCCCGCGCTTTCCCTGCTGCCAGCTGCCTGACGTTTTCCCCCGGTGAGGCTGAACCTGTCGCAGAGCAGCGGGGCGCGACCTCTGACGGTAATTCCGGAAAGCACAGTGTACCGCCGCGTCCCTCTTTTATGCTCAGGGACGCCAGCGGGAAAGCGAACATTGGCTCGCTGGCGACCAGATCGGCTGCAGGACGCCGGGCGGCGATTAACACATCAATGCGCTTTCGCTTCAACGCATCCAGCGCCGTTGCCGGGTCGCTAAAACGCTGGACGTCCGGCAGCGTCGTATTGCTAAACAATATGCTGAGTTCATCATCCAGAATTCCCGGCGGCCGATCGATTACGAGAAAAGGCGGCGCGGCGCTCAGCAGGCCCACGCGCAGCGCGCCAGCCGCCGCGTGCCCGCTTATCAGCATGAGGATAAATAATGTCGTCAGCCAGCCTCTGCGCATGCTCAGCTAACCAGCCCCAGACTTTGCGCGCACTGGAGCAGCTCGAAATCATTCCTGGCGTTGAGTTTGCTCATGGCACTCTTTTTTTGCGTACTGATGGTCTGCTTCGTTCGGTTAAGCTGGGCGCTGATCTCGTTCACGGTGAAACCGCGCACCAGCAGACGCAGCACTTCTGTTTCCCGTTCGGTCAACTGTGCCTGAGGCTTCACCGGTTCGATTTGCCCCCGCAGGGTGCTGCGCAGCGTCTGCAGCAGATTGTTGGACAAACTGGCTTTGTTGAGAACGGCATGCACCCCGCTGCGCCGCAGCGAGTCCAGAAGCTCAGGATTGGTGATCATGGTGACCACCACAATCATGCTCTGCGGATAATGGCGAATCAGCGAGCGGATCATGGTTAATCCGTCCGGGCTGCGCGTGCCGGGCATACTCAGGTCGGTGATGATGATATCGACAGGCTCGCTCGCCAGTTTATTCATGAGTTCATCAGCACTGAGCGCTTCGTGAACGACCCGATAAAGGTCCGGGCGCGTCTGCAGCAATGTGCGCAAGCCTAATAAATAGACAGGGTGGTCGTCGGCAATCAGAACTGTTTTTAGCATGACATCCGATCCGGCAAGGAAAAGACAGGTGTTCACCGCACATCTTAGCGAATGGCGCTTTAGCATCACTCTTACAGTGTAGAGCAGAGTGAGGTGAAAAAGAGTAGCTAAAAAGTGGTGGGCTGTATAGTTGCTGGGGGGCATCAGCCGATCCTGATGGAAAACCGAAAGGTAAAGTAACGACGTTTTCACATTCTATGATAGAGATTTTTTTCGGAGCAGCTGAATGGTTTGTTATTTATCGCGAAATAGCGGCATGGAGGGCGATATTTCTCAGGTACGGAAAGGAGTTCCTTATTGTTCAGGTTGAATATCAGGTATTGCTCAGGCGTAACTCAGAATAAACTTTCTGAAATCATGAATTGGTTGTGGAAAAATCAGGACGGGAAATAGCGCAAATGGCGAAGGTACTATCATTTATAGGGATATGTTGTTAATTTGTGCCTGAATTAGATAACAGACATGTAACTGTTAATACCTGCGCTTTTCGTCATAACAATGTAAACGCTGTAATTTTATTATCCAGGACCTACCCGTGAATAACGAAGAAATCTCTCTTTCAGCGTCAGTAACGTTCGTACCGGAAAAATCATCTCTGGCAACCGTGGATCATGGTGATATACATCTCACGCCCAACGAGCGTCGTTTGCTGGAGTTGATCCTCAGCGGCAAATGTAAAAAAGAGACCATATTTGAAGAGATCTGGCTTAACCAGGGCATGATTGTTAGCGAATCCAGCTATCACCAGCTTATAAAAATGCTCCGCCGCAAGCTGCAAAATGCCGGCCTGCCGGGCTCGATCATTAAAACCATTCCCCGTTATGGTGTAGTACTGGCACCCTGCGAAACGCAGGACAGTGAGGTCGCTTGCCCGCCGCCAGAAGAGCCTGATAACGCGTCTTGTCCCACTCCCGTCGATTGCCCGTCGTTGCCTGCTATCACGGCGGAGCCAATGAAAACTCCCCCACGTCAATACGGGGCTCTGCTGGCGGCGCTGTGCAGCTTGTTGATTATCCTTCCAACGCTGGTGGTGGTCTGCACGGCGGACACGCCGCAGGCGTTTCAGGAAAATATCTACGTAGATGGCGTCATGTTTCATCTCTCTTCGCTGCGCAGTGTCGATCGGCAGGCGCTGGCGAGAAAGCGGCATGCCCTGCCGGCGGGCATCAATAACGTGTACATCGCGTCGAACGGTCCAAAAGTGTTCGTTGCGCAATGTGAAGGCGAACTATCTCAGGAGGGAAAATGCGGTTACGAATACTATTCGTCATATTGATGGTTTGCATCAGCGTTTCGCTGGGTGGCGCGCTGGCTTACCTGACCAGCAACTACCTGGAGAGCAGAAAAGTGCCCGCCGAGCCCTGCAGCAGCGTCATACGTAATGGCAAATTTATTGATGAAAGCCTGCAGCATTACCAGTTTAATGGTGTGATCACCTGGTGGCCTAAACTCCACAGGCTAACGCTATTTGGTGTAAAAACCGATGAGGCTGGTAACCGGGTATTCAACCGAACCCTGCAGTTAAAATCGGTGACACAGAAGGGAAACGTCATCAATGGCCGGGTGGCAGAATTAAAAATCGCCGTTGGCGATCAGCTGCCGGAGAAGACCTTTCTGATAAGTGAAGATGGTCAGTATATTAACCTGTTGTTCAAGCCGATTAATAAAGATAGCTGGCTGATGAAAATTAATGATAACTGGGTAGCAATGTGTGAGTATAAATAATCTCACGATAATTTTATTATAAGACATATCCAGGCTGGCGAGTTTTAAATCTGCTGCTGCAGTGAGCTGTTCTCCTGTTTTCAGGAAGATGAATATCCTATCTTGCAACACAGGATTTCATTATTAAACCTGGAGCAGGATATCTCCCATGTTAAAGAAAAATAAAATATCTCTGAGCGCTATTGCCGCAGGCCTGGCGTTAAGCGGAATGCTGGTCAGCTCGTTTAGCCATGCAGCTGTAACCGACGCCGCCTCACAGATGCCGGATATCAGTCAGAAAAAAATTCTCGTCGGTTATTGGCACAACTGGGGAATTAACCCGGAAGAGATAGACAAAGCGCGCGGCTATCAGGGAGGCTTACCTTCTGATATGTCGCTGCGTGAAGTGCCGAGAGGCTACAACGTCGTCAACGTCTCCTTCATGAAAGTTATGGATGGCCAGAGCGGGAATATTCCCACCTTCAAACCCTACAACGCGAGCGATGAGGAGTTCCGCGCTCAGGTTGCAGAGCTGAACGAGCAGGGGCGCGCGGTGTTGATTTCACTGGGCGGCGCTGACGCGCACATTGCACTGAACAAAGACCAGACTGAAGCGCTTGCAGCGGAGATTATTCGCCTGACCGATCGCTATGGTTTTGATGGTCTTGATATCGACCTGGAGCAGACGGCCATTACCGCGGCTGACAACAGTACGGTGATCCCGGCGGCGCTGAAAATGGTGCGCGACCATTATCAGCAGCAGGGCAAACACTTCATCATCAGCATGGCGCCAGAGTTCCCCTATCTCCAGGCCGATCGCGGGGTGAACTACAAAGCCTACCTGCAAAATCTTGAGGGCGTGTATGACTTTATCGCTCCACAGTATTACAACCAGGCGGGCGACGGCGTAAATATGATGACGCAGGAGGAGAAGGACGAAGTCGGTGAATGGTGGCTGCCGCAGGAATGGGGGAAGGGCTATAGCGACCGTCAAAAAGAGCTTTTCCTTTACTATCTCACCGACAGCCTGGCAAACGGGACGCGCGGTTATGTGAAGATCCCGGCGAACAAGCTGGTGATTGGTCTTCCGGCCAACCCGGATGCGGCAGGAACCGGCTATGTGCGAGACGCGCAGAGTGTCTTTAACGCACTTTCGCGACTGGAAGCGAAAAATGAAGCGGTAAAAGGGCTCATGACCTGGTCAGTGAACTGGGACAATGGCAACACTAAAAATGGTCAACATTACGGCTATGAATTTCTGAACCGCTACCAGAGCATCCTTGACGGCAGTCTGCCGGATGGGGGCGACGAAACGGATACTCAGGCGCCAACACAGGTGCAGGGCGTGCAGGCCACGCTGAAGGGGCAGGATGTTTCGCTCAGCTGGCTGCCAGCTAAGGATAATAAGGGCGTGGCGGGGTATGCCATCTGGCGCGGTCTGGAAAAGATCGGTGATACCCATGAACTCAACTTTACCGACACCCAAACCCAGCCTGGCATGAGCTATCGCTATACGGTCATCGCCTATGATGCAGCCAACAACTTCGCTACGCCGAGCCAGCCGGTCAACGTTACCGTGCCCGATAATGACGATGGCGGAGGCGAAGAGGGCGGCCAGGGCGGCGACGTTACCCCATTCACGCCGGGCAAACTCTATGCCGTAGGGGATAAAGTGCTCTATGAGGGCAACGTTTATCGCTGTCAGATTGGCCATACAGGTGCCAGCCATTGGTCGCCGGATCGGGCCCGCAACTTGTGGGTAGCTGAATAACCTATTTCTTTAAAACAGCATGGCTTCGCAGGGAGCCGTGCTTTTTGTTTTACAGGACAACGACTATGCAAACTTCTCTGGTTATTGCCAAACGTTACGATCGGTTTTCTCGCCTTCTGCACTGGGTGGTCGCAGCCGTCATTATCTACGCGATGTGCATGGGCTATATTCTGCACGCGCTGGAAGGAACCCGCTGGTTTACCTTCTTCTCCGTGCTGAATATGTCGCTGGGTACCATTGCCACACCCATCATGATGGTGCGCTTCGTCTGGCGTTTCTTCCGCCCTTCGGTGCCCTACCCGGCAACGGTAGCCGGGCGTAAAAAACAGCTGGTGGTATTTATTCATGAGCTGTTTTATCTGACCATTATGGTGGTGCTGGTTAGCGGTTTTCTGATGCTGCAAAAAGACTACAACCTGTTTGGTCTGGTGCCGGTTTCCCGCCCGATTGCCATCGCCGAAGTGAATGCGTTTTTCTTCCAGGTGCATCGCTATAGCTGCATTCTGCTGGGTGTGATTCTGCTTGGGCATGTCGCGGCGGTGTTGAAATACACCTTTAGCGGGCAGCGGGAGATTCTGCAGCGGATGCTGTGAGAAAGAGGCTCACTCCCCCCATCAGATGCGCGGTGTTGCCGATCCTGTGAAACATCACCATCCCGCGCATCTGCCTTCCGTGCAGCGTTTGCAGAACAACTTCCCGGGCAAAGCTGCTTTCACGTTGCTGTGAGTACCAGGCGCGAAAACCGGGCAGGAACGGCGTATCGCAGTGTGCGTCCAGTAGCGTCAGGGTGCTCAGCGTCTTTTCCTCATCAGGGAACAGCGCTTCCGTACTGCCTTGCCAGTGGATCTCCTCCTCTGGCATCGAGAGGCGAAACACGACGCAAGAACCCGTCTGCGACAGGCGAATAATGATGGCACTGGTGCTGGCTGCGAGCGCCTGTTGCTGTTGGATCCAGCGGCGGTACTGATATAAACAGTTGGCAAAAATCGCCGAAAATACCAGATACCACTGCGCCTGCCAGATTGCGGGGATGAGATCGGGCGTTAGCGTGTAAAAAATCCCTTCCCGCTGCTGGGTCGCCAGCACCACAATCAGGTATTGAATAAGCAGCAGAGCGCCAACGCCGCGTCCGGAGAGCGCAAACACGCTCAGTAAAACCACCGTCGTTTGCACCAGCAGCAGGTTTAGCCCCTGCCAGAGCTGTGGCAGGAAAAAGTACCCCGTCACCAGCACCAGGGTATTCGCGGCAAGGAGCAACGCTTCCCGCCGATTAAACTGCGGGTGCGACGGCATTTTGCTCTCACGCAGCAGCGGCAGAATGGCGAGAATGCCGGTTAATGCCGCCAGCACCCAGGAGAAAAAATGCAGTGGCGCAATCGGATACCCTGAGAGTAACAGCGCCAGATTAAGCAGCAGGCTGCCGCAAAAAATGCTGAAGATTAACTGCAGGGGGTAGATCAGTTCACCAATAATCGGCCTGCGCGCAAAACGCAGCGCAGGCAGTTGCGCATTCAGACGAAAGACGGCGACGCACAGCGGAAATATCGCGACGTCGAAGAGGGCGAACAGGCACGCCAGCGTGAGCGGGCGGCCTATCCAGACGCCAGCAAACACATGCAGCAGGCCCGCGGTAGCCAGCCACAGCGGCCACTCTCGCGGGGCCGTCAGCCATAACGCGGCAAAAAGCAGCGGTGCCGGAAGCCAAAGCGTGGTGGAGAGGCTCCAGCTATCCCGCGTATGAAAGCTCAGCAATGCCAGCAGGATATAGAGACCCGAAAAGGCCAGCCAGCGGATAATATTGGTAATCAGCGTTGTTCTCCCACTGAGGCATTCAGCGTTATTCAGGTATTTATCATTTTAAGCTCAATTATTTTATCGTCGCTATTGATACGCTGGGATTTTTTCTAAAGGGCTTAACGATGGACTGGCAAAGCGACAAACGCGACCCTGCTACCCTGTGGTTTTCACTTTCTTCACGAGCGGCAGAACATGAACAGGGAAAGGAGTGGCATATCGCGGCATTATTGTGGAAAGAAGCGGCACAGTATGCAAAAACGCATCTGAATAATGAATGGGCGAACTTGCGCGGAGACTTTTGTACTTTACGTGCAAACAGGCTGCCTAAATATAACGAGTAGTCTCTGCTATTATCGGAGATTGCATGTCCCTTAGAGTGTGGAACCATGGTTGAGAGTGTAATACTCGTTTTTAGCGTTTTTCTGGGTGCCATTATCGGCAGTTTTTGCAATGTCATCATTTATCGGCTCCCCTTGATTCTCCACGGTGAAGCACTCTCTTTATCGTGGCCTGCTTCCCACTGCCCACGCTGTAAACACCCCATTAAATTTCGCCACAATGTTCCTCTGATGGGCTGGCTGCTGCTGCGCGGGCGCTGCGCCAGCTGTGGTCAGGCGATATCGTGGCGCTATCCGCTGGTTGAAGGGCTTATGGCGCTGCTGTACGGGGTGATTATCTGGCAGCAGGGCGTCACGCCGCAGAGCCTGTTCGACCTGCTGGCGGTGACGTTTTTGCTGCCGCTGCTGTTTATCGACCTGCGCACCATGCTCCTGCCCGACCGTCTGACGCTCCCGCTGCTGGCGATGTCGCTGGCGTTTGCCGTCAGCGGCTATAGCCGGGTGGAGCCAACGCAGGCACTAATCGCCGCTCTGCTGGGATTTGGCGTGCCCTGGACCCTCTCTTTGCTGTTCCGTTTGTTGCGCGGACATGAAGGGATGGGGATGGGGGATATGAAACTGCTGGCGGCGATCGGGGCGTGGCTTGGCCCGCTGGCGCTGCTGGATGTTTTTGTTGCCTCGACCCTGCTGGCGCTGATCGCGGCGCTGATTCTGTTGCGGATCAAGCCCGGTCAACCGTTTCCCTTCGGCCCGTATCCGATTATTGCCGCAATAGGATGGGTGATCTTATACCGATAAAAAAGCGCCGGAACGAAGGGGCGATTTCCGGCGCAAAAATGATAACGAAAGTGTAGGCGGGGAATAATAATGTCTGGCGCGGGTCAGTTAAGACCCGGCCAGAGTTAACTCACAGTATTATTTGCACTCTTTAGGCATGTTGGCGGCACCTTCTTTTTTCCAGACGCCCCACTCACCATCGGAACCAGGCTTAACGCCTCGGGTTTCCCAGCTGTTCAGCCAGATGTTGCCCTCATAGCTCACTTTTTCACAAGGTGTCTTGTAAGTCTTGCTGTGATCCCAGGCTTTTACATCGGTTTGCGCCGGGCGCAGCTTGATCACCTTCGTTGCCGTGGAGACTTTACCGGTATCAGGCGCCGTCACTTTCACCTGCAGCGTCACGTCCACATTATCGGTATACGGATGTTTACCCATGAGGTTGGTGCTGAAGTTATTTGGTGACGAGATCTGAATCTTATCGGCGTGATTCAGTGCGGACCATTCAACTTTTGACCCCTTTAAGGAATCGTTGTTTTTGGACACGACGGCGGCAGCAATAATGTCACTGCCAACGATGGTGTCCTGGTTGTTGCCCGTATTGATCTGCACATCTGAAGCCTGCTGCGCTTCCTTCACGGTCACCTTGATAGTGTCGGTGCTGGTTTTGCCATTTTTGGCCTTAACCGTCAGGCGATAGGTCACTACACCGATTTTGCCGGGTTTAATCAGCGCACGGGCTTTCGCTGCTTTGACGGTTGAAACCCATTCACCGCCATCGGCGACCTGCAACGCACCAATGTCATGGCCAGAGTCGATAGTCCATTGATATTCTTCAGCATTCACGCTTGCGGAACCGTTAAGGTCATAACCACGGGAACTGCTGTTGCTGGTCACGGTGAAGTCTTTGCCCGGCTTCGCCACCGGTGCCGTGTCACCTGCGTCCGCTTTGGCATTCAGGGTGACGGTTTTTGAATCAATCTCGTTTTTATCGTTAGTGACGGTCAGCTTCACATTAACGGTAAAATCGCTATCAGGTTTAGCCTTCAGGCGAATGCTGGCTTTCGCGCTGGTGCTGTTTTCCAGAATGACCTTGTCGGCATTGCTGGTGACGGCCCAGTGATATTTCAGCTCTTTCCCGGTAGAGGCGCTACCGTCCAGCGACAGCGCGCTGGTTGACAGGTTATGGCTGGAAGGCGTGACGCTGGCCACCGGTTTGCTAATGACTTCACCGCCGAAATCAACGTCGACCATCTGATAAAATGCGTTATCGGTATCACGCACGCGCCACACGGCATAAATTTTCTGCTTACCTTCACGCTCCGGTACGTTGCAGGTGTGGGTTTCGAAGCCTGTCGGGATCGAAATATCGGCTGATGGGTTGCCTGGCGCGTAGGTATACACCTTGTGGCAGAAAGGCGTATCTTCAAACATCGCTCTGGTCAGGCGCGTATCCGCTCCCGGAACTGACTGCCAGTCCGGCTTAGTGATGTAGTAGGTAAAATAGGTGGTGCGGTGCTTAGCCGGTAAATGCCATTTAAACTGGTGCGGACCCGCAGACATCGGGTTGTTGTAGGTATTCTGCTTTTCGTCATCAAGCTTGCTGAAGGCGGGAGTTGCCGTTGAACCACCGCTTGCCAGTTTTCCATCCGGCGGGAACTGGAACAGCTGTTCGTTAGCGATCGGGGTTGGGCTCATATCGTTGCCTGCCGGGAGCTTCGGTGCTTCCACGGCGTCAGCAGGCCAGACGTTACTGTGTTCACCCTTATCATTCATCGGCGGGAAATGAATCACCGAACGGGATTTTGGTTCAAAAAGATAGCCGTGCGCCAGTGCGCCCGTGGAATACATACCAATCAATGCCACGGCTAACGCTGACGTAATATTATTCATCTTGAGTAGTTTCAAAATAATCTTCCCTGAATTAATTGAAGGACACTTCTACGTGAGTGAGGGGGTTGTTCTGTTTGGCATACACCTTATTTGGCTCTGACTCATCAGGTGTAATCTCGCCGTTGCTGTGCTTGAAACCGGCACGCAGTTCGGGGTGCTGCTGGTTGATAGCCTGAGCGAGGGCGTAGGACCAGTGGGCCTCTTCGCCAGCAAGAATGGTGACGCGTGTTTCCAGATTTGGCAGTTCGGTTCCGTTGTTAAAGAAGCGCGCACGAATCGTTTGCCCTTCAACGACCTTCACTTTCTCACCGTTGACGGCGCGTTCCAGTGAGCCAAGTTCTTTCATGCAGTTTTGGTGACCCTGTTCGCAGTTTGCTGCTGGCGAGGTCGTGGCGGCGTTGGCTGAAACGCTGACGCCCGCCCCTGCCAGTAACGAGGCAAGGACAAAAGCAGATCCTGTTAATTTCATAAGTTCCCTTATTAATGACTAAATAATAACCAAAGGTAAATCTCACCTGCGGCGCAGGTAAAAAAGGCGTTATTACCGTGTGATAACAGGGACAAATAGTACCGGGAGGAGACAACTGGCTTGAATAAGAGACTTCTCTGAGCCATTAAGAGTCGGGGAGTTTCGGCAGAGAAGAGCGGCCGGTCATGCTATTATCAATCACTTACTGTTTTATTTAAATCTGAGCCAGTCCAGTTTAAAATAATGTCTTTTTTACGATAATGCGGAATGAAGCGGTAATAAAATAAAGCCTGGCTTGCAACCAGGCTTTAATATCATCTTAACCAAACGGATATTAAAGGACAGCTATTATTGGCTGCATCCGACGCTCGCCATGCTCCCCACTCACCGCCGCGTCCCGGCTCCTCTTGTCCTGGATTGACATACCACTGGTTCAGCCAGATTTTGCCGTTATGCGATACGCGGGTACATTTCACCGGGTAGGCAATCCGCGGATTATACGCTTCTGCGCTGTCATCAGGAATATCAGGTAACTGTGGTTTTTTCACCGTTACGGTGATCTTCTCAGCGCTCACGCTTCCGTCTTTACCCGTGACGGTTAACCAGTAGGTCGCTTCTCCGTCTGTATTGGCGGGAATGAGCGCTCGGGCGGTTGGCCCTGACACTTCACGTACCCAGACGCCGGCATGTTTCTCCTGTAGCCAGAATTTGCCCGCACTGTCTTTGTCGATGGTCCATTTCCAGGAGACGGCATTCTTGCTGGCGCTCCCGTCTAACTGATACGCCCGGGAGGCATCGGTCGTGCCGGTAACGGTAAAGCTTTCTCCGGGCACGGCTTTGACCTCATCCTGATCTTCCTCTTTCAGTTCAAGAATTTTGGCCACGGCTTTCGCCATGTTCGGGTGAGTACCTACTTTCGCTGAGTCCCCTGACGCTAAAGGCTTGCCCGTTTCCTGCAGGATGGCGCGCATCTGTTGAGGCGTGACGGTAATATTGTGGGCTTTTGCAATCGCAGACAGGCTGGCGACCACGCCTGCGATGATCGGGTTCGCGGATGAGGTGCCGGAGAAACTTGAGGTGTATTCCGCATTTTTTATGCTATGCAAACCACCATAACCCGTAGTAACCACATCCCAGCAGCCCCAGCTGGCGCTGGTCACGCGTGAGCCATAGGTACTGAAAGAGGCTTTTTTGCCATTATCTGCGCAAAACGCGCCCGCAATGATCGCCCCCGAGTCGCGCTTTTTAACGTCAAATTTTCCATTAAACCCAGCGTGATCGAGGTTGATATTGCCATTGCCTGCCGCCTGGATAACGTGCACGCCTTTATCCGTCAGGGCTTTAATCACGTCGTAGTAGGCCGGGGCGTTTTCCTGCGGAACATAGCAGGAAGAAGTACAACCCGTTACATCTCCTCCGCCAGTCTGCATTCCAATTTGCACCACGTCTCCCGCCTTAAGTCTGGGGATCATATTGTAGAGATTATTGGCCTGCCATTTGACGTACCCCATGCGGGCGTTCCACGTCAGGCCTTTAATGCCCGCATTGATATCTTTCGCCGCCATAATCCCGACGGAGCTGGTGTCATGATCTTCGCCAGGCGTATAGCGCTTATCCCCTTCATGGAACTCGATCGGCGTCAAATTCACATGGCTGGTATTCCACGCATTGTTTTCCATTGAAACCAGCGAAATGCCGCTACCATCGTGCCCTGTATACTGATTCACGCTGTCGCGATTTACCCCACCCATGTAGTAGCCGGGCCGTTTTTCATCTGGTGATTTGGTGTAATCCTGCAATCTACGAAAATCCGGGACCGTGGTCTGGCTGGTACTATTCAGGGCATAGCTCAGTCCGGAATAGGGTGGCACGTCGGGAACGTTGACACCCTTTTCCAGCGATACCGGCATGGATTCCGGGTAAGCCAGCTCAATATCCTGTCGCGTCGTCAGTTCATTAATTACGTCATTGATATACGCCGCGTCATGTTGCTTATCGGCTGGCAGAGCTATACGTAAATAACGGTTAAAGCCATAGCGTTCATTAAGCGCATCCATCTCGCTTAATTCACTGCTGCGCAAATGATTTGCCGTAAATAACGGACTCACGGCGAAGGTACTGTCGCGTAATGAAAAGGGTGAAGACTTATTAAGCGTTGTACCGGGTTTTAATTTCACGATAACGGAGAGATACGAAGTGCCTTCCCAGGCCTGCTCGTGCGTGACGGAATTTTGCGCAAAAGCGGGGACACTCAGTAGTGAACAGATAAGCAGGGCCAGTCCAGTTTTATTCATGTCAACGATCTTCCTTATTAAATGACATCCAGAGTATTGCTGGGATCATCCTGCCATTAGGGGAAAACCTGCATAAGAAGACGGTCAGCAATAAAATTGCGAGGTGTCTGTTCCATGTTAAGAATTACCTGCTCCGGAAAATATACGGCTGAAATTGGGCTGAGAAATTCATGAGGCGGGCTGAAAGAGTTGTTAAACATCAACGCCTAAGCATTGAATTTAATGAGGGGCGGAAAATCTCATGAACATCTCCTGAATGCTGTATGGAGTTTAGGAATTATCTGGATCTTAATATCGCTAACCAGGGAGTTTAATTAATAAGGGATGCGTCACAATGCCCAGTGTTTCGTACTGTTCTTTACGTCAAAAATTATCCGTATGGATAATCCTTTTCCATTATTTATTTTCCATCTTTTTGCTCACGGTTCCCCCCGTCGCGCGGGCGCAAACTGAAACTCACGCAACCGTTGAAAGCGAAAGCAATCAGCCCCTGCGGGATAAAATGGCCGGCATGTGGGGAAGCGCCCAACAAAACGGCGCGGGTGATGCCCTGCGCGGTGCGGCAAATAGCGAGGTGAATGCCGCGTTAACCCAGGAAGTGGAAGCGTGGTTAAACCATACCGGCGGGAAAGCCCGCGTTACGGCAGATGTCGGTATTGGCGGGAGCGATAGCCGCGATTTCGGGCTGGACTATCTGTGGCCGGTTAAAATCTGGCAACACGACATTCTGTTCACTCAGATGAGCGCACACCGCTGGAACGAGCGCGATATCCTTAACGTTGGCCTGGGCTGGCGGCATACCTTTAACCCTCATCTAATGGCGGGTGGAAACCTCTTTTTCGATCAGGATGTCACGCGCCACCATAACCGAATGGGGGCAGGCGCCGAGCTGTGGAGCGATGGGATCCGTGCGTCCGCGAACTACTACCTGCCTCTGAGCGGCTGGCGTCATTCTGACGACAGCATGTTTAATGACGATCCCGACCGCTATGAACTGTATGAACGTGCCGCCCGCGGCTGGGATCTCAATCTGGAGACGGCCCTTTCACAGCACGTCGCGCTTAAATTGGGCTGGTTCCAGTGGTATGGCGACAAAGTGGACGTTAACGGCAGCCGCAGCGAGGCCAGCCACAACCCTCACGGGCTTAACCTCGGGCTTAAGTGGCAACCTGTGCCGCTGGTAGGGGTCAGCGCGGAGCAGAGCATGATTAGCGGGCAGCGGGATAACTTCTCTGTGGGTCTGAATTTCCACTGGGAGTTTGGCCGAAAACTTTCCGAAATGCTGGCAAGTGAAAATGCGGCGGCTTTGCCCTCGCTCATGCAGTCCCGCACGGAGTTCGTTACCCGTAATAACAATATCGTTCTCGCCTATAAGCAGGAAGAAAAAGACAGACGTCTCTATTTCAGCCCGACGGAAAAAACCACGCAGGCTGGCGTGCCTTTGCTGCACGCGGTGAAAGGTGGGCAGGGGGGCGTCATTCGCTACACCTCCTCCAGCACGGCGATCGCGACCGTGGAGCCGGGCAGCGGTCTGGTGAACCCAACGCATCGGGGCGATGTCACCATCACAGCGACGGAAACGTCACCTGTCGATCCGGAGCACGTATTAAGTTCCGCCAGCTATCACCTGACCGTGACGCCGGGCGATTTTGCCCCTTCCGTCGAGGGCGTTGCCATTAAGGGGGACATGTCCCCGGGCCAGATCCTGGAGGGGAGTTATCTCTATAAAAGCAATGAAGGGGAGGATGAAGATCCTGAGAAAACCCGGCTGCGGTGGTATGACGCAGATTCAGGCGAACTGCTCAAGGAAGGCAGTGCCACGTATGAGGTGCAAACGCGTGATATGGCCCGAAGCGTGGTCTTTGAAGTCACACCGTTCAACAAAAAAGGGATACCAGGGGAGAGCGGAACGGCGAAAATTACCGGGAGCGCAACGATAACCACCCTGCGTATCGATCATCTGCTTTCACCCGGTGAGATCCGCCGTGACGGCAGCGTGAAGTTCTTCGAAGAGAGTCACGGTGCGTTGCTGGTGTTAGCCGAGGTGAAAGACGGTCAGGGCTCCCCTCTGACCGATCAGATGGTGTACTGGCAGAGCAGGAACTCGCTTGGCTCGTTGTCGCAAAACAGCGTACGCACCGATGAGCACGGTCAGGCGCTGGTAAAAATAGAAAACATCATGGCGGATGGTGAAGATGAAATTACGGCCTCGCTGATCCCGCCAGGCGGGATCCAGACCCAGAGCACCGCCAGTGATAACAATGTTCAGCAGGAGAAGATGGCGCTGGTGGTCGATTTTGCCCACCCGCTTGCCATCCGCTTCGTGGCCTCTCCCGAGCGCGCAGAAGTTGCCACGGAAAAGACGTTCACTATTGAAGTTACCGATCAGGATGGTAAGCCTCTGACGGTTGAGAAGAACGTCACGTGGAGCAGTAACGGTGAAACCCTGAGCGGCAAAACGGATAGCGAGGGAAGAGCATCCATCGCACTTATCGCGCCGCAAAAAGCAGCAGAGAAGTGGGTGGTGAACGCCACGGTAGATACCGTGAGTAGCCCGTCAGCGCCCGTAAGCCTTGAGCCAGGGCCGGTGGCAAAAGTGGTGCTGGACGTCCCGGAAAACGTGGTCGCAGGCAGTGAGGATAAAGCCGTTAGCGCGCAGCTGTATGACCGGTTTGATAACGCGGTTATCAGCCGTAAGCAGGCCATCACCTGGCGGATAGAAGGGAGTCAGTTCCGGGAAGCGCCTACCGGAGACAGCGATGAGCACGGTATTGCCAGTGCAACCGTCGTAGTACCTGAAAAAGCGCCAACGCAGGTGAAAGTCTCCGCCGGTGATGAGCAGAAGATCGTCAATGTGACTGTCGGGAAGGTGAATCATGTTGAGCTTAAAGGTACCCCTGATACGCTGAATGCCAATGGGAGCAGCACTTCGACGCTGACCGCCATCGCGCTGGATGAGCACAACAATAGCGTACCGGACGCACCCGTAACGTGGTCGTTAATCACGCAGCAGTTTGGCGCGCTGAGCAACGCGATCGAAAAAACCGATGCAGAAGGCAAGGCGACGGCCACGTTTACGACCGCATCCGCGGGGGGCAATGCGCAAATAGAGGTCGATATTGGCGGCAAAAAACAAGCGACGCAACTGACGCTCAACGGTTACCCGATTATCCGCAGCATCACGCTGAACAAAACCGCCGGGCTGAAGGTGGGCGATACGGTAAGCGTGGAAAAGGTGGACGTGGAGCAGAACGGCGGCGGCGAGGTGACGCTGAGCTACCAGTGGCACCGTGACGGTGGCGCGATCGATGCCGCCACGTCAGACAGTTATCACCTGACGGAGCAGGATACGGGGGCGACTCTCTTTGTGGTGGTGACCGCGACCAACGATGCCAAAAATGAAGGCGATAAGGCGTCGTTGAAAACGGAGCCGGTGGTCGGGAAGGCGTCAGATGTTACGGTAACCGCCAGCGCGGACAGCGTGGATGCGAACGGGCTCAACACCATTACCTATACCGCCGCGGCGAAGGATCGCTTCGGCCGTGCGGTGGTGGGCGAGGCGATTGTCTGGGACATCGACAAGCCGGAGCTGGTGAGCCGGGGAGAGGCCAGCGCCGTCACCGGTACAGAAGGCACGGGAACGATGATCGTCACCGCGAAAAATACCGGCGGAAACATCACGGTGAGCGCCACGGTCAACGGCAAGAAGGGCGAGTCCGGCGTGGCGCTGCAGGGGATTCCGACGATCAAAAGCATCACGCTGAACCAAACCGCCGGGCTGAAGGTGGGTGACACGGTAAGCGTTGAGAAGGTGGACGTGGAACAGAACGGCGGCGGTGAGGTGAAGCTGAGCTACCAGTGGCACCGTGACGGTGGCGCGATCGACGGCGCCACGTCGGACAGTTATCACCCGACAGAGCAGGACACAGGGGCAACGCTGTTTGTCGCGGTAACCGCCACCAACGCGGCCAAAAATGAGGGCTATAAGGCGTCATCAAAAACGGAGCCGGTCACCGGGAAAGCGTCAGCCGTGACGGTCACTGCCAGTGCGGCCAGCGTGGAAGCTAACGGGCTGAACACCATTACCTACACCGCCACGGTGAAGGACCGCTTTGGCCGTGCGGTAGTGGGCGAGGCGATTGTCTGGGATATCGACAAACCGGAGCTGGTGGCCCGGGGGGAGACCAGCACCATCACCGGAACCGGAGGCGTGGGGACAATGACCGTCACCACGAAAAATACCGGTGGAACCATCACGGTGAGCGCCACGGTCAACGGCAAAAAAGGCGAATCCGGCGTGGAGATTTACGGCGCGCCGTTGGTGACAGACCTGCATATCTCCGGCACGCCGAAGGTGGGGCAGACCCTGAGTGCGGAATACACCTTCTCGGCAAACGGGAGCGGTGCGGATGCGTCCACCTACCAGTGGCAGTGGAAGGACGGAGAGACATGGAAGAATGCGGCAGCCGCTGGCAATACGGCACGCACGTTCACGCTGCCGGACAGCTATGCGGGCTACAGCGTGCGGGTGGTGGTGACGCCGAAGGGCAGCAGTCACCCGTCGCTGACCGGAACGTTACAGGAGAGCCAGGCGGTGACGGCTTACGGCACGCCAGCGGTGGAGGACGTGCGTACATCCGGCACGCCGGAGGTAGGACAGACCCTGAGGGCGGAATACACCTTCAAGGCGAACGGAACCGGTGCGGATGCTTCAACCTATATCTGGGCGAGGTATGAGAAAACCAGCTGGATGCCGATCGAGGGGGCCAACGGCCGGGAATACACCCTCCAGGCGGGAGACGCGGGTTACAGCATTAAAGTAACGATAATACCGGAGGGCAGCAGTCAGCCGTCGCTGGTCGGGGCGGTGCAGCACAGCCCGGCATTAGATGTTTACGGTGCGCCATCGGTGGCAGATCTGCACATTTCCGGCACGCCGGAGGTGGGGCAGACATTGAGGGCGGAATATACCTTCACGGCGAACGGAAGCGGTGCCGATGCCTCAACCTATATCTGGGCGAG
>NZ_JADCLB010000017.1:237462-237704 GCF_014982245.1 Enterobacter cloacae complex sp. P6RS | reverse complement strand
TATCTGGGCGAGGTATGAGAGAACCAGCTGGATGCCGATCGAAGGAGCCACCGGCCGGGAATATACCCTCCAGGCCGGAGATGCGGGTTACAGCATTAAGGCGGTGGTGACGCCGACGGGCAGCAGCCAGCCAGCACTGGCCGGAGCGGTACAGAGCAGCCCGTCGGTAGACGCTTATGGGGCGCCGTCGGTAACCAATCTGCACATCTCCGGCACGCCGAGGGTGGGGCAGACCCTGAGGG
>NZ_JADCLB010000017.1:237087-237417 GCF_014982245.1 Enterobacter cloacae complex sp. P6RS | reverse complement strand
TGAGGGCGGAATACACCTTCTCGTCAAACGGGAGCGGTGCGGATGCGTCCACCTTCCAGTGGCAGTGGAAGGACGGTGAGACCTGGAAGAATGCGGCCGCCGCTGGCAATACGGCACGCACGTTCACGTTGCCGGACAGCTATGCGGGCTACAGCGTGAGGGTGGTGGTGACGCCGAAGGGCAGCAGTCACCCGGCTCTGGCCGGAGTGGCGCAGGAAAGTTCAGCGGTCGAAGTATATGGCGCGCCGTCGGTGTCGGGCCTGAAGATTTCCGGCACGCCGAAGGTAGGGCAGACCTTGAGGGCGGAATATACCTTCAAGGCGAACGGAA
>NZ_JADCLB010000017.1:236734-237012 GCF_014982245.1 Enterobacter cloacae complex sp. P6RS | reverse complement strand
GCCAACGGCCGGGAATACACCCTCCGGGCCGAGGATGCGGGTTACAGCATTAAAGTAACGATAATACCGGAGGGCAGCAGTCAGCCGTCTCTGGTCGGGGCGGTGCAGCACAGCCCGGCATTAGATGTTTACGGTGCGCCATCGGTGGCAGATCTGCACATTTCCGGCACGCCGGAGGTGGGGCAGACATTGAGGGCGGAATATACCTTCAAAGCGAACGGAACCGGTACGGATGCTTCAACCTATATCTGGGCGAGATATGAGAAAACCAGCTGGAT
>NZ_JADCLB010000017.1:236380-236559 GCF_014982245.1 Enterobacter cloacae complex sp. P6RS | reverse complement strand
GCCAACGGCCGGGAATACACTCTTCAGGCGGGAGACGCGGGTTACAGCATTAAGGCGGTGGTGACGCCGACGGGCAGCAGCCAGCCAGCACTGGCCGGAGCGGTACAGAGCAGCCCGTCAGTAGACGCTTATGGGGCGCCGTCGGTAACCAATCTGCACATCTCCGGCACGCCGAAGGT
>NZ_JADCLB010000017.1:235983-236276 GCF_014982245.1 Enterobacter cloacae complex sp. P6RS | reverse complement strand
GTGGGGCAGACCCTGAGTGCAGAATACACCTTCACGTCAAATGGAAGCGGTACGGATAAATCCACCTTTATCTGGGGGAGATATGAGAGAACCAGTTGGATGCCGATCGAGGGGGCCACGGGGCGGGAATACACCCTCCGGGCCGAGGATGCGGGTTACAGCATTAAAGTGACGGTAATTCCGGAGGGCAGCAGCCAGCCTCAACTGCAGGGCGATACACAGCACAGCCCGGCGGTGGATGCCTATGGTGCGCCGTCAATAACCAATCTGCATATCTCCGGCACGCCGAAGGT
>NZ_JADCLB010000017.1:235591-235899 GCF_014982245.1 Enterobacter cloacae complex sp. P6RS | reverse complement strand
GTGGGGCAGACCCTGAGTGCGGAATACACCTTCACGGCAAACGGGTCCGGGACGGACGCCTCCAGCTTCCAGTGGCAATGGCAGGATGGTGCAACATGGAAGAATGCTGCAGGCGGCACGGCAAGAACGTTTACGCTGCCGGACAGCTATGCGGGCTACAGCGTGCGGGTGGTGGTAACGCCGAAAGGCAGCAGCCAGCCGTCGCTGACCGGTGTGGTACAGGATAGTCCGACGATGGCAGCCTATGACGCGCCGTCGGTAACGGGCCTGAGGATCTCCGGCACGCCGAAGGTGGGGCAGACCCTGAG